>NZ_JACJDN010000478.1:0-3213 GCF_014163565.1 Pseudoalteromonas sp. SR45-5
ACTTCATCAGCGTAAATTTCGTTACGGATAGCTTCTTTTACAGGGGTTTCGTCAACGCGGGTATAGGCAATTTTAGTTTCATCACCTGACCACCAGTAACCTGTCATACGGCTCATTTCTTCTTGAGCAACAAATTCGGCCATGCCGTTTTTAATTACGCCGCCGCCATCTTTACTAAGCTGAATCTCTTTACCAGACTCAAGCTCTAAAGCATAAAGGTTTTGCTCTCGAATAAACGATACGTAGTTACCTTTAGGTGAAAAGCGTGCATCGGTTTCAAATGCTTCAGTGTCGGTTAGTTTTTTACTTTTATCTGAGGCTAAATCGTAATAATAAAGGTCACCATTGAGTGGGAATAAAAGTGCTTTGCCATCTTTAGACCATTTGTATTCAAGTATGCCTTTACCAAAAATACGTTGGCGTTCGCGGCGTGCTTTTTCTTCATCTGATAGGTTTTCTGGGCCTGAAAATAACTTTGCCGAATCAACTAGCACACGGTTGGTGTTATCTTTTAGATTGTATTCCCATAAATCGTAGCGGTTGTAGTCATCGCTTTTGCCTTGTAGGTAAGTTACACGGCTGCCGTCAGGCGAAAATTTAAGTTGTACAGGTGATTTACCAGAAAGGCTCGGATCGTCAAAAATTCGCTCCAGCGATAAAGGTTTTGCTTGAACACTAATAGCGCCAACCATTAACGGTATAGCTAGTGAGAGGTGTTTTATTTTTTTTAGCACAAGGTTGCCTTAGCTTATTATAAATATTGCTTTGATGGTAAAGCCAAGCGTGTGCAACTGCAACTAAATGCTATAAAGTGGCGATTATCAAAGACAAAGTAGGACATAGCAATGACTCACCCTGAATTTAAACTAGCGCCAGAACTTAAACGCGACTGTATAGAACTTGCCGATTGGCCATTGTGTAAAGTACTTTTATTGAACGACAGCTTGTATCCGTGGTTTGTATTAGTGCCTAGGCGGGCTAACTTAAAAGAGATAATTGATTTATCTGAGGATGATCAAATTGTTTATTTAAAAGAGTCAGCCAAGCTAAGTAAATTATTAATGGATGTATTTAAACCTGATAAATTAAACATAGCGGCTTTAGGTAATATGGTGCCGCAGTTGCATATTCATCATATTGCGCGTTTTACGAGTGATGCTGCATGGCCTGCGCCAATATGGGGTAAACACCCAGCAGTGCCTTATACAGATCTACAAATCACAGAGCTAAAAAAAGCGCTGCAGTTTTAAGCTGCAACGCTTTTTTAGGGTTTAACTAAGTTTAACTAAACTTATTTAAGCCCTAGTACTTCCTTACCCTGCTTAAATGTTACATCTACAGGGATATTAGCTTTGCTTAGTTTTTCTAAGTCTTTAGCAAGTTCTTCTTTAATGTCGCCATGCGTTGCAATTAGTTGATCTACTTTTTCATAATCGCCATCACCTTGCAGAGTTAAAATTAAGCGAGAAAGCTTGGCCATTGCAATGCTCATTTTTTCCATATTAACGCGGTATAAGCCTTCTTCATTTTTAGAAAAAGCACCTTCTTGAGCAAAAAAGTTAAAGCGGATCATATTTGCTTTACCATGCGCGCTTGATGCTCCAAAACGAACTGAGCGGAATATACCTGCCATGAAGGTGGTGTAATAATCTTCAATAGTGCCTTCAGTAATTTCGCCTTTTTTAAGTAACTGTTCAATCATGTATAGACCTAAAATATCGGCTTTACCTTCTTCAAGGGCACTTGCGTGTTCTTGTAGTGATTGACGAACAGTACCTTTACCAGTAATTGTATTTTTAATACCTAAACCGTGAGCCACTTCATGGAACATCGTATTGGCAAAAAATGCGTCAAAAGTAATGTGTTTACGCTGCTCTGGTACAATTAACTGCTCTGAAATTGGCACTAAAATTTTATCAAATTTAGCACGCATTGCGTTTTTAAGTTGCAGACGACGAGTTCCTTTTTCTAGCTGTACTTGCTCATCGTTTGGTAAGTTAATTGCTATTGTTTTACTACCTGCGTTTGAATGCCCAGCGTAGTAAACAACATCATATGCATTTAGGTCGGCGTCAGAGCCTGGTACTTCTTGTTTGTACTTAGCATCTACAGGTAAGCCTTTTTGAAGCTCAGGTAAAAATGCTGCAAACTTAGCTAAGCGTTCGCTCCATTTTAAATCTTTAATAAGTACGTAAGATTCATAAGCTGCGCGGTAACCAAATAATTGATCTTCATAAGTTTCAATTGGACCAATAACCACATCTACTGGGTTATTTTTCATATCCATCCAAGCAAAGTCAGACACTTGAAAGTCATCTTTTTGTAGAGCATCGGCACGCAAGTTTAGATAGTTAGCAAATTCTTTATCGTCAGCAAGTTTGCTTGCTTCACGTAAAATATCAGCGGCTTTTGCAAGCTCATCAGCGTATTCTTTTGAATAAGGCACGCTGTAAAGCTTACCTTGCTCATCACGCTTAATTACAGAATAAAGCCCTGTTTTGTCTTCAACGTCTGCATTGTTTAACTCTTCTTTGGTTATATCAGCAGGGTAAAACTGTGCGCCAAGAGGTTTTTCTTTATAGCTGGATAAAAATGCTTCATCACCATTTAAACGATCCCATGGACCATAGTTAATATCAGCAAATTTACGTACTTTTTCATCGTTTAGTTTTGCTAAAAAAGCATCTTTATTTTCACCAAATGCTTGCTTCCAAAATAACTCATCCATTATTTTTGAAGCGTCAATAAGCTTTGCAACCATTGCTCGTTGATTATCGCTTAAGTGCGATAAATCACTTTGTAAGCTAAAGTCGGTGTAAATATCTAAACGTTGTTTATCTGCATTAATAAGCTTAGGGCCTGACTGTGCACTGCTTTTTTGAGCAAGCTCTACGGCTGTGTTGTCGGTAGAAGACGGCGCTTGTTCAGAACATGCGCTAAGAAAAACGACACCAGAGAGCATAATTGCTTGGCTAATTTTATTTAAGATCATTATATTGCCTGTTAAAAAGTAAGTTTAATAATTTGTACTGCTTTAGTTAAAATATTAAGTATGTACAAACGCTTCCTTATTGTGAGTGCATTAAAGCAAAACTAAATGGTAAATAGCAAGTATTTGGCGTTGTAAGGCAAGCATGAGCGGTAAAGCATTATAAATAAAAATAAACTTCTATAATTTTCTTAACTTTATCGGTAAGTTAGACAATACTAATT
>NZ_JACJDN010000479.1:0-3211 GCF_014163565.1 Pseudoalteromonas sp. SR45-5
TGAGAATAAAAGACATTAAAAGCTATGTAGCATTATAAGAAAGGATAATTACTTTCGGCAACTTTATAAAAATCATTAATCATATCAATCAGTAAAAAGCAATGGAGTGGTTATTGGTACATATGATGGTGGCGGTTATTAGTTTTTATTTTCTCAAGAGTCTGAGCGCGTTGGTGAAGTTGGGCTATTTTTGGAATAAAGACGATGAAGCACGCTTCCAAGAAGAGGTGAATTTTAATAACGTTGTGTTAATTACAAGTTCATTTGATTTGTTTTAATTATCTTTGGCCACAGCCTGAAATAAATAAACCAAATAGCCAATAAATTCACGTTAATTAATCGCTTTCAAAACTAAATAGTTGCTTATGATTACTTTGCTCTGGTTTTAGTTATAGAGCTCATCAAAACCGATTTTTCTAACTTTGAATATATTACACTGTTTTGGAATATCTGAATGGTTGCTAATCATACAGATATTCTAATCAATGATTAAAACTTCATTTCTATTTTGCCGTACACGTAACGTCCGTTAAATCCATACGGTGAAAAGCTTGAGTATGCAAACAAGCGTGAGAAGGTGCTTACTTCGTCAACATTTTCGCGTGTTGCGTCTGGGTAAATATCAAAAATGTTATTCGCTCCCAAGCTTAACGATACGTTATTGGTGAGTGCATAAGCTACGTCTAAATCAGTGATCCATTTTGGTTTTAGTACTTCATTTAGCTCTGCCGTTGATGATGGATCTTGAGTTTCACCGTAGCGCGTTGTTCTAAGCGTTGTACGAATGTCATCGTTAGTCCACGTCGCACTTAAGTTGTACTTATTACGCGGTGTGCTTACTTCAAAACGACGCAGCTCAGTGCCTGAGAACAGGTTGTCTTGATCAAACCCTGCGCCTTGCAGCTCTGCTGGTGGGTCGATAATATTTGTTACTTCATTTTTACCGTAGTTGTAACCTAGGTTAAAGGCTAAATCGCCATAACCATCAGTTGCTACATTATAAGAGGCAACCACATCCACACCACGGGTTTTACTGTCAATTGCATTTAAGAAGAAACGACCTTGATTAGCACCTGTGCCTTGAAGTAAATCGGCAATAGCATCGCCCGATAAGTTGTTTGATAACACAATGCGGTCATCAATTAATATTTGGTAGTAATCAACCGATAAGCTGAAATTAAAGTCGGTAGACCATGTAAAACCAACGCCGTAGTTTGTTGCTTCTTCAGCATCAAGACCCGGTGAGCCCAGTGCTTTTGCTACATCGCTGCTTGGTGCGAACGTACCTGTTTCGGTTGGTTCGCCATCAACAAATACAGTGGCCACTGAGGTAAAGTATTGTTGCTGCAAAGAAGGTGCTCTAAAACCAGTTGATACAGAGGCGCGCAGCGCTAAGTCTTCAGTTAATGAATAACGAGTCGCAACTTTACCGTTAAGTGTATCGCCAAAGTCTGAGTAATCTTCATAACGGGCGGCAACCGCTAAATTCCAATCGTCGGTTAGGTAGGTTTCAAGGTCTATATACAAGCTCACGTTATGGCGGCTATTATCGCCCTCTGATTCGGGTGTAAACCCTGGGAATACTTGTGCGCCCGCTGCGCCAAATGGGCCATCAACTGGGTCGGTTACTGCGCCTCCTGGGCCAAATGTGCCTTGTGCATATGAAGCTTCTTCGCCTGCATCTATTTGGTATCCTTCGCGGCGATACTCAGCACCTACAGCTACACTTACCGAGCTTTCTAAAAAGCTGACGTCTACTTCGCGACTAAAATCAACGTTTAAGGTAAGTTGATCGTAAGTAAGTGTTCCTGCATCAAAGCTTGTTTGGCTAGTCGGGCCGTATGAGGTATTTAAACTATTTATTACACCAAACTCAAATGCATCTTGACCATATACGGCAGATACATCGTAATTCCATTCACTTACAAAACCTTTAGCGCCAAGTGCCAGTGAAAAGTCATCTATGTCTGAGGTGATAACAGGTAAAAAGCCATCAGGATAAACTTCTTCTATATTACGGCTATCGCTTGCACGGCGATAAAAACCACCGCCTTCGCCTTCGCGTTTGCTGTAAGAGCCAAACGAATATAAATCGACCTCATTTGTTAACTGGTAACCTGCGTTATAAAACACTGAAAAGTCTTCTACATCGCCATTACCAAAGTTATGGTTATATCGATTTACGGTAAGTTCACGCGGGTCGAGAGAGCCATCATCTAATCGTGCGTAGTTTTCACGATTATCGTAGTCAGAGCGGTTAGTTGAATGGCGGTCGCGGTATTCTGTTGAAATGTTTAAAAAGCCATTATCGCCAAGCTCAAAACCCATATTACCTTGCAGCGTTAGTGTTTGGCCGTCTGTTAAAGAGCGATCGCCCCCTTCGGTAAAGGCTAAATTACCATCACTGCCTTCAGATACAGACTCAAGCTGTGGTACACCGTCCATTTCGGTTACGTTAGCACCATATATAGCCGCCACTGAGCCACCGCTGCTGGCACTTTTAAGCACAATATTAATAACACCGGCTATAGCATCAGAGCCATATTGGGCTGCTGCGCCATCACGTAATACTTCAATGCGGTCGATAGCATTTGCTGGAATTGCATTTAAATCAACTGATGATGAACCACGACCCGTTGAGCCGTTTAAGTTAAGTAATGCGTTGCTATGGCGGCGCTTACCATTAACAAGCACTAAAGTGTGATCAGGTGCTAAACCACGAAGTTGAGCAGGGCGTACATGGTCGCTACCATCAGTAAGTGATGCTTGCGGGAAGTTAAAGCTAGGTAATAAATTGCTAAGTAGGGCATTCGTTTCAGTAAAGCCTGAATTTTTAAGTGCATCTGCACCAATTATATCGATGGGTACTGCGCTATCTTCTACTGTACGGCCTAATCGGCGAGAGCCAATTACGCTTATTTGTTCGATGTTTTCTTCTGCTTTCGTGTCTTGCTCTGCAGCATTTACTGAGAGCGAACCAAGTAGTGCAGCTGATGCACTCATTGCGAGTAATATTTGTGGTACCGATTGCTGTAATTTAAATAACGGTTTTCTATTCATGCTGTATTTCCCCATACCCATTGAATTATTTTAGTTTTGTACAAAAAGATAAAGATTAAACCTCTTTGTTACCTTGAACATATACTTAATTAACAAAGCCAGTCAATTGAATAACATTCAATTAATTTAGGTGTTTTTATAATTACATTTG
>NZ_JACJDN010000047.1:0-11867 GCF_014163565.1 Pseudoalteromonas sp. SR45-5
TCAAAATACAGGCCTGCGGCATCTTTAAATTCATCACTAAGCGCTGCGCGACAAAAAATATCTGCGCCAATTTTTAAATCCCCACCATCTATACCGTAAGCGTCTTTTACCATTTTGCTTCCCAGTAACGATTTAGGGTTTACCGATACAACTAATGGCCCAATATCTTTAAGCTCAAGCCCTAAATGACGTGACCACATAGTAATAGCCAATTTACTTTGTGCATAAGCCGCACTATCAGAAAGTTCAGTGTTACCTATAA
Source organism: Pseudoalteromonas sp. SR45-5 (assembly GCF_014163565.1). Classification (NCBI taxonomy): domain Bacteria; kingdom Pseudomonadati; phylum Pseudomonadota; class Gammaproteobacteria; order Alteromonadales; family Pseudoalteromonadaceae; genus Pseudoalteromonas; species Pseudoalteromonas sp. SR45-5. The sequence goes on from NZ_JACJDN010000047.1 coordinate 263, forward strand.
GTGCATTTAAGTTAACGCTTGATTGCGCAGCTGATGACACATTAACCACTCGCGAATCATGACCAAGGACAGGTAATAATAGTTTTGTAAGAAGATATGGCGCAATCGTGTTTACAACAAAGCGAGCATCAAGGCCGTCAATTGTTGTAGCATCAACTAATTGATAAACCCCTGCATTATTAATAAGTACGTCGAGCTGGTTATTATTTTCGGCCATATCGGCTAATACATTTTTTGCCAAAGTTTGAACTTGGCTCATATCGCTTAAATCAGCAATATAAGTATGTGTACTTGCATTTGGGTATTGCTCGGTTAAAGCTGCTTGCAGCGCATTGAGCTTTGCTTGGCTGCGGCCATGTAATAATACGGTGTGACCTTGTGCTAATAACATATTTGCAGTTTCTAGCCCAATGCCATCGGTTGCGCCGGTAAGTAAAATTGTTTTGTTCATGTTGATCTCTCCTTACTTTATTTTCGCTATATTAGCACCCCGACTTACTGCTGATAATTAGGCCAATAGTTGAATCAGTTTATAGAATTAATTGATAAAGCTAAGCCTATGTTAGTTAATATAAAAGTATTCCTTTAAAAGGCAGATGAGTGTTTAAGCTGAATATTTTTTATGCTTTTATTTGAATTACTCAGCAATCATAACTATTGTTTTTAAACCACCTTAATAGTAGTATTTATCATATAAATACACTTTTCGAGAAATAACATGAAAGTTTTAGTTACTGGCGGCATGGGTTACATAGGTAGCCACACATGTATTGCATTGCATGAAGCAGGTATTACGCCTGTTATTTATGATAACTTGTCTAATGCAAGTGCGCGGGTACTTGACCAACTCGAAAAGATTACGGGTACTCGGTTTGAGTTTATTTTGGGCGACATTCAAGACGAGCAACAGTTTAAGCTCGCTCTAAAACACACTAAAGCCGAAGCTGTTTTTCACTTTGCAGCTTTAAAAGCCGTTGGCGAATCTACCGAGCAACCGCTGCGTTATTATCAAAATAACGTGTCGGGCACATTAAGCATGCTACAAAACATGCAAGATGAAGGCGTTAACCATATTATATTTAGCTCATCGGCTACAGTATACGGCGAGCCAGACTACCTCCCTATTGACGAAAAGCACCCTATACGCGCAACGAACCCTTATGGTTGGACTAAAGTCATGGTTGAACAAGCCATGCAAGACGTATGTAATGCCAACAGTCAATTTATGGGTATTGCGCTTCGTTACTTTAACCCAGTAGGTGCACACCCAAGTGGTTTATTAGGTGAAAGTCCTAATGGTATTCCTAATAACTTAATGCCATTTATTGCCCAAACTGCAGTAGGTAAACGTGACGTGGTTAATATTTTTGGTGACGACTACGACACCGAAGATGGCACAGGTGTGCGCGACTATATTCATGTTTTAGATTTAGCTAAAGGTCATGTTGCGGCATTTATGCAGCATAAAACAGATACCGCATTTCATGCTTACAACTTAGGCACAGGGCAAGGTTATTCTGTGCTTGATATGATCAACGCATTTAGCGCATCAGCCAATAAAGATATTCCGTATAAGATTGCACCGCGCCGAGCAGGTGATATTGCCTGTAACTACGCCGATGCTACAAAAGCGCAAAACACACTTAACTGGTACGCAGAACTAACACTTAGCGACATGACAAACGACACATGGCGCTGGCAAACTAATTACCCAAGTGGGTTGGAGAGTTAACATGGCTTTATTAGAAAGTACTCACAGACGTAAAAACCCGCTAACGGGTCGTTGGGTATTAGTGTCACCACATCGTAATAACCGCCCATGGTTAGGCGCAACAGAAGCCGTTAACGAAAACGTATTACCAAAACACGATGAAAGCTGCCCACTTTGCCCAAGTAATACCCGTGCAAATGGCGACAGTAACCCAGATTATAAATACACACACGTATTTAGAAATGACTTTGGTGCATTAACGCCTAATGCCAGCGAGCAATTACAAAGCTTAGAGTCAGACAGTGATTTATTTATTGCCGACGAAGCCAGTGGCGAATGCCGCGTAATTTGTTTTTCTCCAGAGCATAATAAAACACTACCAGAGCTTAGCCAAAACGCATTGCACGAAGTAGTGAAAACCTGGAAACAAAATTACACAGAGCTTGCACAGCAGTACGAATGCGTACAAGTTTTTGAAAATAAAGGCGAGATAATGGGTTGTTCGCAACCTCATCCTCACGGCCAAGTATGGGCCCACTCGCATTTATCAACCGAAATAGAAGCCGAAGATACCCAGCAGCTTGCTTATTATAAAAAGCATGGTACAGCTATGCTTGCCGATTACGCACAAAAAGAGCAAGCAGATCAAACACGTGTTGTATTTGAAAACGAACATTGGCTTGTTGTTGTGCCATTTTGGGCTGCGTGGCCGTTTGAAACAATGCTAGTAACTAAAGATAATATTCAAAACTTTAGCCAGCTAAACGATGTCCAAACCGACTCTTTGGCACAGGCACTTAAAGTATTAACCACTAAGTACGACAACGTATTTAATTGCAGCTTCCCATACTCAATGGGGTGGCACAATGCACCGGCTAACAGAGGCTCTGATGAGCAACATTGGCGTTTGCATGCCCATTTTTATCCGCCGCTACTTCGCTCTGCTACTGTTAAAAAACACATGGTAGGCTACGAAATGCTAGGCGAAAGCCAGCGCGATTTAAGCGCAGAAACCGCTGCTTCTATTTTAAAAGCAGCCAGTACAACACACTATAAAGATACAGCAGGACACACAGATGAAGCTTAACGAATTCCAACAACAATTTTTGTCACTGTATGGCGCGCCTGCTCAAGGTATTGCAGCAGCACCGGGGCGTGTAAACCTTATTGGCGAATTTACCGACTACAACGACGGTTTTGTTTTACCGTGTTCGTTAGAGTTTCGTACCCAAGTGATGTTTAAAGAGCGCGACGACAATATTATTACTGTGCATTCTTTAAATTACCCAGGCGAAAAAGACAGCTTTAGTGTTGATGAAGAAATCACTGAAGGCCAGTCGCAATGGGGTAACTACATTCGTGCTGTTACTTATGTTCTTAAAAGAGCGGGCTACACACTGCGTGGTGCCGACGTACTAATTGACAGCAACTTACCGCAAGGTAGTGGCTTGTCGTCATCGGCCGCACTAGAAGTTGCTGTAGGCGGTATGTTTAACCATATTGCACAGCTTGGTTTACCGCCAGAGCAAATTGCGCTATTTGGCCAAGAAGCCGAAAACGACTTTATGCATTGCCAATGCGGCATTATGGATCAGCTTATTTCAGCTAAAGGCGAGAACGGTCATGCACTATTAATCGACTGTGAAAACCTCGCAACCAAATCAGTTAAAGTTCCTGATGATTTAAATATTGTTATTGTTAATTCAAACTACCCGCGTAAGTTGGTTGATAGCGAATACAACCAGCGCCGCATTGACTGCGAACAAGCTGCTGTAAAAATGGGTGTAGAAACACTTCGCCAAGCCACCATGGCTGGCCTGCAAGCAGTAAAAGCGACATTAAGCGAAAACGAATATAAACGTGCACACCACGTAATTAGCGAAAACGACCGTGTAATTGCAGCAACTACTGCACTACAAAATAACGATATGGATGCACTTCGTACGCTAATGGCTGCATCGCATCAATCACTTAAACACGACTTTGAAGTAACCGTACCTGCAACCGATGGCTTAGTAGAAATTTGTAAAGAAGCGATGGGCGAGCGTGGCGCAGTTCGTATGACAGGGGGTGGTTTTGGTGGCGCAATTGTATGTTTATGTCGTGATGCGGAAGTACCACTAATTAAAGCAGCGGTAGAAAAGCATTACTTTGAACGCTTTAATTTAAATGCTGATATTTACGTATGTTCAGCGGGTTCAGGATTACAAATTACGTCTTTTTAAATAAACTTAAGGAATAAGCATGGCAAAGGTTAATTGGGGAATTATTGGGTGTGGCAATATAGCTCACACCTTTGCTACAAGCATTGCGCATTGCAGTGATGCACAGCTTATTGGCGCGGCATCAACGAGTATACAGCGCGCTAAAGAATTTGCCACACTGTACAATATTCAAGGCTATGAAAGCTATCAAGCTCTTATGCAATGCCCAAATATAGATGCTATTTATATTGCCAATACCCACGATCAACACTTTAAAACGATAGCCCAATGCTTAAAACACAATAAGCACGTGCTAAGCGAAAAACCAATCACCGTTAATGCTAAGCAGTTGCAAAGTCTCACTGAGCTTGCAAAACAACAAAACTGCTTTTTAATGGAAGGCGTTTGGATGCGATTTTTACCAGCCATAGTAAAATTACAACAGCTCCTAAATGAAGGTGTTATTGGTAATGTGCACAGTGTAAATGCCAACTTTAGTTTACCCGGCAGCTTTGCCGACAGCCACCGATTAATGAACCCTGTAACAGCGGGTGGCGCCCTACTCGATTTAGGTATTTATCCTATTTCGATTGCTGATGTGGTATTTAATAAAGCCCCTAAACACATCAAATCCTTTGTACATAAAAGCACAACCGGCGTTGATGAGCGAAGCACTGCTATAGTTGATTACGGTAACGGGCAATTTGCATCTCTTGCCAGCGCACTGCAGCAAAATGGCCCAACAGAAGCATGTATTAATGGTGAGCTTGGCTATATTCGAATACCTCAGTTTGTAGGTGCACAAACGCTAGAGCTACACATAAAAGACCAAGACCCTCAGTACTTTGAATACAACTTTAGTGACGATGAAAACTTTAAGTTTGAAATTGCACATGTCACGCAGTGTATATTACAAAAACAAACTCAAAGCAGCGTGTTGCCCCTCAGTACTAGCTTACGAGTTATGAACATAATGGATACCTTGCGAGCACAGTGGCAGCTGCAATACAGCAATGCCGTCGAGTCGGCTGAACTGACTAATTAAAAAATAAAAATACACAACAAGGACACACAATGACACACACACTCAAGGCGCTTTCAAAAGCCATATTACTTGCAACGTGCAGTTTATCTGCCAGTGTAGCTGTTGCTGAATCTAATAAACCAGAGCAGCTATACCCGCCAATCACTAGCGAAGTACTGCCAGAGCTTGCAGCTAAAGGTAGCTACAATGTAGGTGTGCAAACACTTGATTTAGTTAACCCTGCGCAATTTGACCCCGCTACACAAGGTCAAAAAGATCGTCCTTTAAAAGTAGAGGTGTGGTATCCGGCTGCAAATACAGCAAAAGCGCCACTTAGCAGCTACACAGATGAAACTCGCTCAGGTAAAGAGTTTACTTTGCAAGCCGATGCAATGCGTGATGTCGCCATTAATAATAAAGAGCACTACCCTGTCATTGTGCTTTCGCACGGTTATACCGGTTACCGTACAATTATGTACTACCTTGGCGAGCATTTAGCGTCGCACGGTTACATTGTGGTAGCTATTGACCATACTGACTCAACCAATGCCGATGTTGATTTTGAAAACGCACCGTTCTCTGGCTTTTTTAGCACGCTTATAAATCGCTCACGCGATCAGCAGTTTGTAATTAATTACTTTAATGAGCAAAACAACTTTGCCAGCAAGCAGGTAGATAACAAAAGCGCAGGTGTAATTGGTTACTCAATGGGTGGCTATGGCGCGGTAAATACGATAGGTGGTTGTTACGCTTTTAATGAGCAAACTACGGCTATGTTTACGGGTATGAAAGACCCAGCTCAAATTAAACAAGTACAGCAATTACTAAACAGCTGCGCTGGTGGACAATACCAAAATCCAAAAGTAGACCCTCGCATAAAAGCCATGGTTGCCTTTGCACCATGGGGCGGACAGCACGCTATATTTGATGCCAAAGCAATGGCAAATATTAAAGTACCTTCGCTTTATATAGCCGGTAACTTAGATGATATTTCAGGTTATGAAGGCATTAAAAACCTTTATAACCAAACAGGCAGCGAAGATAAGTACATGCTTACTTACAAAAATGCGCGCCATAATATTGCACCACACCCAGCCCCTGCTATTGCACAAAGCAGCAGTGAGCTAGATATAGGCCATTACTATGAGCCTTCGTGGTCTATGCGCACACTAAACGAGACCAACAAACACTTTGTACTTGCCATGATGGATTGCCACGTAAAAGGCATAGCCAGCGAGTGTAAATACTTAGATTTACCACAAAACGGCGACCAAGCTGTTGTTGATGGTAAGCCGCTGCCACAGTGGCGCGGGTTTGATAATCGCTTTTCTACCGGTATGGATTGGCAACAAGCTAAACCTCACACCAAGTAATAATAAGCTTTAAGCGGTTGTTTTAATCAATAGCCGCATACGCCCTTAAAATAATGCAAAAATAAAACGCCTTTTATATAAAAGAGTTACCAGCAAATATTGGCGTGTTTATTTTTTAATCTGCTATTTTAAGAAAAAACCATTGCCATTAACTTCGGTTAAAGGCAATCTAGTCATATATAAGATAAGATAAATAACACAAATATCATGTCCAAATACATACTCTCAATTGATCAAGGAACCACAAGCTCCCGGGCCATCTTGTTTACAAAAGATGCAGACGTTTTTGGTACAGCACAACAAGAATTTTCGCAGCATTTTCCACAAAATGGTTGGGTAGAACACGACCCTAACGATATTTGGCAAACAGTGCTTAGCACTAGTCGCGAAGTGTTAACTAAAAACGATGTAAAGCCTGAAGAAATTATTGCCATTGGTATCACCAATCAGCGCGAAACCACTTTGGTATGGAACAAAAAAACAGGCAAAACAATTTATAACGCTATTGTATGGCAAGACCGTCGCACCAGTGACTATTGCGAAAGCCTAACAACTGATGAGCTTTGCCAAACAATAAGCGATAAAACAGGCTTACTGCTCGACCCTTATTTTTCGGCCACTAAAGTTCGTTGGATTTTAGATAACGTTGAAGGCGCACGCGAACAAGCCCTTGCAGGCGAACTCGCCTTCGGTACGGTTGACACTTACCTACTTTGGCAGCTAACTGGCGGTAAAGAGCACCGAACCGATGCAACCAATGCATCGCGCACCATGTTATTTAATATTCATACCCAGCAGTGGGATCAAGAGCTTTTAGAGTTATTCGATATTCCAGAATCTATGCTGCCAGAAGTAATGGATTCAGCTGACGAGTTTGGTTCAACCAGCGCTGACATTTTTGGCGCGCCAATTCGTGTTTGTGGTATTGCAGGCGATCAACAAGCTGCGCTTGTAGGACACGCATGTTTTGAACAAGGCATGGCTAAAAGTACTTACGGTACTGGCTGTTTTTTAATGCTTAACACTGGCGAAAAAGCACTGACCTCAGAAAACCGCTTACTGACCACTGTTGCTTATAGATTAAACGGCAAGCCAACTTACGCCATTGAAGGCAGTATATTTATGGCTGGCGCAACTATGCAGTGGATTGTTGAAGGCTTAAAACTACTTAGCCATGCTGGCGAAAGTGAGTCGATGGTTAAAGATGTACCGCTCGATCATGGTGTATTTTTAGTGCCTTCGTTTACTGGTTTAGGCGCTCCTTATTGGGACCCTAATGCACGTGGCGCTATTTTAGGGCTAACACGCGACTCTGGTATTAGCACTATTGTTGCTGCAGCGCTGCAATCAGTTGGCTACCAGACCAAAGATTTACAAAAAGCGATGGAGCGTGATGGCCTTCGCCCAAGTGTGCTTCGTGTAGATGGCGGTATGGTAAAAAATAATTGGGTTATGACCTTTTTATCAAATATTTTAGGTGCAACAGTTGAGCGACCAACAGTGACCGAAACCACCTCTTTAGGGGTCGCTTATTTAGCAGGCTTGCAAGCAGGTGTGTACGAGTCAACTGAACAGTTATCTAAAATGTGGACATGCGACCGTCGCTTTGAGCCCACCATGAGTGCCGACGAGCGTAACGATCTATACGCAAAATGGCAGCACTGCGTAGCTCAAGTGTGCTTAACGAATAAAAACTGCCCGCAGTAAATACTAAGTGGTTAAGGCCAGTACTTTAGCCACTTTGCTTTTTTAACTTAGCTAAATGCTAGATTTAAAAGGCATGTTTTACTGCTTTAAATTGAAAATGGATTGGCGTCAAAATTAACGAATAAAAAACTGGGTTTTCTATTGTCAAATGAAAACAGCAGCTTTATGATGTTTATGTCTTATTTATATTACAAATAAAAAGGTTAGCTCGGTGGAATTAGCAGATAACGAATATGACTTACTAGTCATCGGTGGCGGTGTAAACGGCACTGGAATAGCAGCTGATGCAGCTGGCAGAGGGTTAAAAGTTCTATTGTGCGAACAATCAGACCTTGCCTGTGCAACATCTTCAAACAGTTCTAAGCTGATCCACGGCGGTCTGCGCTACCTTGAGCATTACGAATTTAGATTAGTAAAAGAAGCGCTAGCAGAGCGTGAAGTGCTACTTAAAAACGCACCTCATATTATGTGGCCGCTAACCTTTAGATTGCCGCATCAAAAACACCTCCGCCCTGCGTGGATGATTCGTATTGGCTTGTTTATGTATGACAACCTAGCAAAACGCGAAACACTAGCGGGTTCTCGAAGCATTAAATTTGGTGAAAATAGCGTTTTAGAACCCTCTATTACTAAAGGTTTTGAATACTCAGATGGCTGGGTTGATGACTCTCGCCTAGTCGTTTTAAACGCCCTAGCAGCGCAGCAAAAAGGTGCTGTTATTACCACGCAAACTAAGTGTGTACATGCTAAACGTGAGCAAGGTAAATGGCAGGTAACGCTTGAGCAGCAAAAGAGTAAAGCTAAATACACCATTTCTGCCAAAGGGATTGTTAATGCTGCGGGTCCTTGGGTTGCTAAATTATTTGACGAAGCACTAACAGAAAAATCACCACAAAATATTCGCCTTGTAAAAGGTAGCCACATTGTAGTGCCTCGTATTCACGATGAAAAACAAGCTTATATTTTACAAAATAAAGATCAGCGTATTGTGTTTGTTATTCCGTTTGAAGATGACTTCTCACTTATTGGCACAACCGATGTAGAACACAAAGGTGAAGCACAAGACGTTAAAATTAGTGATGAAGAAATTGATTACTTAATTGATATTACTAATACCTACTTTAAACAACCGATTAAACGCGAAGACATAGTACATACCTTTTCTGGTGTACGCCCATTACTTGATGACGAATCAGTTAATGCACAAGCCGTTACTCGCGATTATAAATTAGAGCTTTCGAGTGATGCTAAGCAAACACCTCTACTGAGTGTGTTTGGCGGAAAAATTACAACTTATCGCAAACTTGCCGAAGCTGCGGTTAATAAGCTTGAAGATTTTTATCCGCAAATGAGCAATGCGTGGACCAAACATAGTCCGCTCCCTGGTGGTGATTTTAGCTCTGTAGAAGCACTTAAATCAGAGTTAAAAACAAAATACGAATGGCTACCTGAAATAACACTTAAACGCTTTGTACGCACTTATGGTACTCGTGCTAAACATATTTTAGGTAGTGCAACTGGGCTGAGTGATTTAGGCCAGGATTTTGGCCATGGTTTATTTGCAGCAGAAGTAGATTACTTGCTAAATGAAGAGTGGGCAGAAAACGCATACAATATTTTATGGCGCCGCAGTAAATTAGGACTACGTTTTAATGAGGCGCAAGTTGCTGCGCTTAATGATTATATTGAGCACAACCAAGCAGCTAAAAGCGCTTAACTATCAAGTTATAATAGCTTCCTGTTAACCCCTTTATAATTTAACCGTTATAAAGGGGTTTATTTTTTTGACTCTAAATTAAATAAATAATTAAAGCCACTAAGCGTCGCTGTTTTAATATCAAACTCAACACACTTCACACCTATTTGGTTAAGCGCCGTAGTAAAACACTTATTCAGCTGCTTTGTGCCAATCACCACAACTTGTGTATCACTTAATAATTGCCATTCACTAGCGTGGCGAGCTGCTCGTACATCGCTGCCAATTAATACACCCGACAAATAGGCTTTAGCTTGTACTGGCGTTAACTCCTTTGAAAGCTGGCGGGTACGCACACTAAAAATACCATGTGCCAAGTTACCGCTATCACTACCTAAAGTTAGCTCACAGCCTTGCTCAAATGCTTTAAAGTCAAACTCACCTTCTGCACAGTCGTTAGGAATTAAAACACTTTGATGACATAACAAATCATATAACTCACCGGTCATCGCTGTTTTAAAGCAAATGATTTCGCCATTGTTTATAAGCACCCATTTGGTATGTGTGCCAGGCAAACAGAGTAATATTTTACCTTGTTGATACTCTGGGTTTTGCTTTAAAAACCCTAAAATTTGCAGCTCTTCACCGCGCATTACATCAAACAAGCCATTTTGCAGCGTACACTTTGTGCCAGGTAACGCTTTAATAATATGTCCATCGCAATCAAAGCTAACAGCAGCATTAAGTAACCCTTCGGGATTAATTGGGCATTCTAAATAAGGTGTTTCGTGCCAGCCGATGCTTGAGGTAATTTGTCCTGCAATATATATAGGTAAGCTGCCATATTCTTGCTTCCACACCTCAATGGTGTCGATTAGGGTTTGCTCAAAATTTTGATTTGCTTTAACAACACCTGGGCCATCACGTTGTGCTAATAATTTAAGTGTTGATTGCGCTCGTACTTCGCACAAATAAGCGCGTAAATGGCTCGTGCCCCAGTCAACAGCAATAAAAAGAGATGAAGTAGCCAAGCTTTAAAGCCTCCCACCGTCAATTTTAATACTTTGCCCGGTGATCATACTGCTTTCATTGGCGGCTAAAAAGAGTGCCAAATTAGCAACATCTTCAGGAGTTACTAATTTTTTAAGCGCCATGGCTTCCATCCACTTAACTTGCTCTTCTTCGGTAAACCAGCTTGCTAGTTGACGGTCGGTAGCCACCCACCCTGGTAAAATAGCGTTAACGCGAATACCAAACTCGCCGTAATCGCGAGCCAGTGCCTTAGTCATACCAATTAGGCCTGCTTTTGCGGTTACATAGCCTGCCATTTGAGGTTGCCCCATAATAGCGTTAATAGAACTAAAGTTAATGATACTGCCCGCTCCATCGCCCTTCATAAAAGACATAGCAACTTGAGAGGCAAAAAATGCAGGGTTTAAGTTTATTTGTAAGCACTGATCCCAGTCTTGCACTGTAACGTCTTCGCTTGCTTGACGGCGATCGTTCGCTACATTATTAACTAGTACATTAATGGCACCAAAAGCGGCGCATGCATCCACAAGTGATTGCTGAAGTGCATGAGAGTCAGTTACATCAACTTGCCTATACCATAGTTTTGCATTGGGTAAATCACGAATAAGCGATTGCGCTGCCTTATCATCAATATCTATAAATGCTACTTTTGCATTTTGGTTTACAAAGGATTTAACCATTGCTCTACCAATGCCTGATGCACCGCCTGTAATAAAAATAACTTTACCAGAAAGACTATGATATTGAGCTAGGGTGTTCAAATTCAACTCTCCATACAGCGCATTTTCAATTTTATTTAAACTCTTTATAAACTTACATTTACAGTATAAAGAGCCAAACTAAGTCGTTATTGCTGTG
>NZ_JACJDN010000480.1:0-3204 GCF_014163565.1 Pseudoalteromonas sp. SR45-5
GGCGTAATATTTCACAAGGCTTAAGATTTTCAATCATCACCTGCATTATTTCACCTACTAGAGGCGCTGCTGGGTCAAATGTATCAACACGGATTTTTTCTTTTGTTTGTTGATCAAACATAATGTGAAACAGATCATCACCGTCGTGCCATACTCTAAATTCAGCACGTTGGCGGTAGTTAGTTGGCTCTGAGCTAAATACTTCTAATTGCTCCACACCAAAACGTTGAAACTGCGTACTAATTCGCTGCTCTTTTTCACTTAACTGCGCTTGGTACTGTGTGGTATCTATTTTAATAACTGCCATTAACGCTACTACCTTATCTAAGATCTGTTTATCGGCGCTATTGTAGGGAGCGCTGCGTATTTGTCTAGTTTTGGCTAGCATTTATGCTGTTTTATTGAACATTGTACTTTAGTTTTTGTTGTTATAGCCGATAATAAACTACGCACGCTTAGGAGACGAATCATGAAAATAGGTAATTATGGCTTTACGCCAAACAACAACATCAATAAATTCAATAATAAAGCTGATATACAGCAACCTACAATTACGTCTCCTCAAGATAGCTATCAACAACGAGGCCGAGAGTTGGCCGCAAAGGTGCTTGGCGATAAAATGGCTGAGCAGCTTGGATTACCTATCGCAGAAAAAAAAGCAGATAAACCACTATTTGATTTTGATGAAATAGTAAAAAACGTACTCGATTTTGTAAGTAGTGCTGTAAATAAAGCAAAAGCTAACGGCGCTGATGACGAAAAGCTCAAAGATATGCTAGGCGATGCGCGCAAAGGAGTCCAAATAGGGATTGATGACGCTGTTGATGAACTCAAAGGTACAGGCGTATTTAATGATGACATGGAAGAGGGCATTAATAAGTCCAAAGAGGGAATTTACAATGGGCTGGATAAGTTTGAAGAGTCGTTATTTAACCCACAACCTGCCAGCGTAAATATAAGCCAGGCCCAATACGTCAGTATGACGAGTAATGCAGAGTATAAATTTACTACAGCAGAAGGCGATGAGGTAAGTATTAGCTTTGCTGATGCATTTGAATCTCAATCGGCAAGTGGCTATCAGCAAAATAGTAATAGTGAGTCGTTTGCAAGCTCATCATCGCAATCTCGACAGGTATCATTTTCGATGTCGGTAAATGGTGACTTAAACGAGCAAGAGCAAGAAGCTATTAATGCGATGATGGAAGACTTACAAGATTTAAGTAAAACCTTTTTTGGTGGTGATTTAGATGAAGCATTTGAACAAGCGCAAGAGCTGAGTTTAGACAGCGATCAGCTGGTGGCTTTTTCTATGGATTTACGCCAAACAAAAACAATAGCAACAGTTAAAAGCTATGAAGAATATAAACCAGCACCAGAAAAACAAGTAGCAGAGGGGCTAGCCCCTTTTAATGACGACCTTAAAAATGCTTTTGAAAAAGCGGGTGAGCTTGGATTACAAAATCAGCTAGCTGGCATTCTCCAATGGTTAAATCAAGATCAGGAACAAATAGATAAGTTAGTAGATTATACAAAGTCTATGTTCGAAAACCTTAATCAGTTAAATTCAGCAGCCGACAGGCTTACTGATTTAGAAGCCACGCAAAGTTAAACTACTTTCTTTTATAAAAACCTCATGGCAAACTGCCGATCTTAAAGTAAAGTAGGAACGGTAGTTTGTCAGCGCATATAATGGTCTTTGATTCAGGTATTGGTGGAACTACTGTACTTGAACATATCAAGCAAAGTATCCCCAATGCTCAGTACAGCTATTTTATGGATAATGCATTACTACCTTATGGTGCTCAATCCCAACAAACTATAATTAACCGATTATGTTCACTTATTCATTTCATCAAAGCCAACACGCTTAACGTCGATTTAATTGTAATAGCGTGTAATACAGCTTCTACATCTGCACTCAGCGCTGTTCGCCAAATTACGGATATTCCTATAGTAGGTGTTGTGCCAGCAATAAAACCTGCAGCAGAGTTAACACGTTCAAATCATATTGGCTTATTAGCCACACCGGCAACGGTCGCCAGTTCATACACTAAAACATTAATTACTGAGCATGCACGTAATGTAATCGTTAATCTATATAGCAGTGTTGAATTAGTAACGTTAGCTGAGGAATGCTTTTTTACAGGCTCTTTAGATACAAATAAGTTGTATCAAGTATTTGATGAACTACATATAGATAAAACTATAGATGTACTTGTACTAGGGTGTACGCACTTTCCGATATTAGCAGGGCCGATTAGTCAGTACTTTGAAGGGAATGTAAAATTACTTGATTCAGGTGTAGCGATAGCAAATAGAGTCAACTTCCTACTTAACCAACTTAACTTATGTGTGGATAAACAAACAGACATAAAAAAGCCGCTGCAATATTATGCAACGGCTGATGTGTTTAGCAATAAGCTAGCGGTAAAGCTAGTTACACTGACTGATCCGTCTCAGTACGTAGAGCATTAGAATCATCTTCTTGTTTTTGTTTTGCTTCACGTACCTTTAAAGTACGTTGTTGGAACTCGCTATCGTTCAAGTTAGCAATTGCATTGTCTGCATCAGCTTGCGCCATTTCAACAAAACCAAAGCCACGACGTTTGCCAGTATTCTTATCCTTTAATAAACGAACATTGAATACTTTGCCTTGTTCTTCAAATAATGCACGAACCACACCTTCGTTTGCACGATAAGGAAGGTTACCAACATAAAGCGTTTTTGTTTTAACTTCAGCTTCTTCAGTCACATCAGATGATATTGCAGCAATAGCAATCGCACCTATTAATAAACCAGCACCAAATAGTAATGCAGGGTTTAAAGCTAAGCCGCCTAAAGCAAACTCAACAACAACAAAACCAACTACAGCAAGAATAACAGAGAAGATAAAAGATTTTTGATCGGGTAATTTCATTTTAGATCTACCAATAAACAGGAAATAAACATTAATTTAACATTGTGAACTTGCTATCTTAACGCCTAAATCAAACATAGCAATGATATTTGTATTAAATAATAAATAAGAGCATAAAAAAGCATCATCTTAGAGGGGTTTTCATGTGGTTTTACGTGGTTTTGTTCTATTTTTGTTCGAACAGTAAAAAGATCTAAAAAAAGGGTTGATCTGTTTTTGGATCTCCCTATAATGCGACCCCACTGAGACGGGAAACGCCAACGCATAGCGAGGCACGAACTACTCAG
>NZ_JACJDN010000481.1:0-3193 GCF_014163565.1 Pseudoalteromonas sp. SR45-5
ATGTATTTTTGCACGAATATGTTACCCAGTATTGAGCAAAAAAAGGCGACCTCTGAAGGGTATTTTATTGATGCTAAGGTTGCTGAAAACTCTGAGCTTATCGGGCGTTCCGTTGAAGCTAATGGCTTAAGGCATTTAGAGTCATTGTTTTTAGTTGAAATAGTGAGAAAGGGGCACTTAATTAGCCCTGTGTCTCCTTCGGAGGTTATACAGTGCTCTGATAGGCTTATATTTTGTGGCGAAGTTACTAAGTTACTTCAGCTTGGACAATTTACAGGCTTAGAGATTTTTGCTGAAAAAAACGGTACGTTAAATAGTAATTTAACTGAAGTAGTAGTTAGACAGGAAAGTATTATTGTTGGTAAAACCTTAAAAACAACAGGTTTTAGGGCTTTATTTGATGCCGCTGTAGTTGCAATTAGACGCGATGGTGAGCAGGTCTCTGGAAAGTTAGGAGATGTTGTAATTCGTTCTGGTGACTTTTTAGTCTTAGCGGTGGGTAAAGATTACAAAACAAGAACCAATATTAATAAAAACTTTTTAGTACTTTCTGGTGTTGAGCCTGAATCAAGAATAAATGGGTGGCGTGCTTGGCTATCTATTGGTGGGTTTATTTCAATCATTGTACTGGCCGCTTTTGGTATTCTAGATTTATTAGAAGGTTTAGTATTATTACTCGGAGCGTTATTATTCACTCGTAGTTTAACTACGAATGAGCTGGTTAGACGCTTTCCAGTTGATATTTGGTTAGTTGTTTCGTCGGCAATTTTGCTTTCAAATGCTTTAGTTAATTCTGGTGTAGTAGTTACATTAGGCGATTTTATTGGCCAGTATAACGATCCGAGTTATGTATATATTGCTTTAATTTTTGTTTATATAGCAACTTGGTTAATGACTGAGTTTGTGACTAATAACGCGGCAGCTGCATTAATGTTTCCTATAGGTTATACCATTGCCCTGGGGTTTGGAGTAGATGTATTGCCGTTTGTTATGACAGTTGCTTTTGCTGCAAGTGGAAGCTTTATAAGCCCTTATGGTTATCAAACTAATTTAATGGTTTTTAATGCCGGTAACTATAGATTAAATGACTTTGTTAAAATGGGCTTACCTGTCAGTGTTGTTTATGCAGTGGTTGTTTTAGTTTGTATTCCGGTGTTTTTTCCGTTTAAGTAGACATGTAATGGACTATGGTGTCACATTTTAAATTATATTACGTCGGTGTGGGGTTACCTCGGGCCGTACAAGAATAAAAGGTAAGGTATATTAATGAGCCAGGATGAAAATATAGTATGGCACACGCAAACGGTGTCACGAGAACAAAAGCAAGGTCATAAAGGACATAAGCCGGTTTTGCTTTGGTATACGGGATTAAGTGGCTCAGGTAAATCGACTATTGCTAATGCGGTGGAATCAAAATTATTTGAATTAGGTTGTCATACTTATTTGTTAGATGGTGACAATGTTCGTATGGGTCTAAATAAAGGGCTCACATTTAGCGATGAAGACCGTATTGAAAATATTCGTCGTATTAGTGAAGTTGCTAAGTTATTTGTTGATGCTGGCTTAATAGTGTCGACAGCATTTATTTCTCCATTTGCTACAGATCGTGCCCAGGCTCGCAGTATTATGACCAACGGTGAGTTTATTGAGGTGTTTATTGATACTCCAATAGAAGTATGCGAAAGCCGCGATCCTAAAGGTTTGTATAAAAAAGCGAGAGCTGGCGAAATACCTAACTTTACGGGGATTAGCTCTGCTTTTGATGTACCAATATCACCAGAGTTACATGTAAAAACAGCACAGCAAAGTATTGAACAAAGTGTTGAGCAAATTATTCAGTATTTAAAAGAAAAAGAAGTTATAAAATTATAGGTATTCAGACTTTGATACCTGAATAATTTAAAGATTAACCGCTTAGTTAAGCAAAGTACTTTGTTTTCTGACTTTGAGACTATTATGAAATACGATGTTTTTAATGGTGATGCTGATGGTATTATCGCATTACTTCAGTTACAACTCGCTAATCCGACAGACACAGTTAAAGTAACTGGGGTTAAGCGTGATATTCAGTTACTAAAAAAAGTAACACCACAATCAGGCGACTGTATTCGTGTGCTTGATATTTCAATGGAAAAAAATATGCCAGCTCTTCATGATGCTTTAACGGCTGGCGCTAAAGTTATGTATGTTGACCATCACAAAGCAGGTGACATTCCTAATCACGCAAATTTATTTCCTCATATAGATCTGGATGCAAATATGTGCACCAGTTTAATTGTGAGTGATTTACTTAATAATCAATTCCACCTGTGGGCAATTACTGCTGCATATGGGGATAATTTATTTGCAAAGGCTGATGCTGAAGCTGATAAGTTAAAACTGACTGAATTACAAAAATCGCAGCTAAAAGCATTCGGTACGTATATTAATTATAATGGTTATGGGAGTGAAGTTGCTGATTTACATTTTTCTCCAGAAGATCTTTACGAGCAACTTTTGCAATATAAATCGCCGCTTGATGCCATTAACGATGAAAACTCTGCTTACTATACTTTAGAGCGTGCTTATAAAGCTGATATGAAAAAAGCTGCAGGAGCCAAAGTCCTGCATGATTGTGATACTGCCAAAGTTATTTTATTAGATGATGAGCCTTGGGCGCGTCGTGTTAGTGGTGTATTAGGTAATGATTTAGCTAACCAAGCTCCGACTAAAGCGCATGGTGTTGTTACAAGCAATAATAAGGGAAGTTATACTGTTAGTGTACGCGCTCCGCTTAGTAATAAGCAGGGAGCTGTTGATATATGTAGTAAGTTTGCAACTGGTGGTGGGCGAGCGGCTGCTGCTGGAATTAATGAGCTGCCTGAGTCGCAACTTTCAAATTTTATAACTGAACTAGTAGGTTACTATAAGTAATGTATTTAGATGAGTTCTAAATCTTATTTATTAAGTGAATAAGTAATAGTTATCAACACAGAGGGTACAGAGAAGTGAAGGAGAGGAGCTAATAACTTCTCCGTGTAGCGCGAAGCGCCTCGGTGCTCTCGGTGGTATAATTGTTTTGGGCTAAATGCTTATAAAGTGATTAAGACATTATTATCACCACCGAGAAGATAAGGAGAAGTGAAAGAGAAGATCTAAGAACTTCTCCGTGTAGCGCGAAGCGCCTCTGTGCTCTCGGTGGTAAAATTGTTTT
>NZ_JACJDN010000482.1:0-3165 GCF_014163565.1 Pseudoalteromonas sp. SR45-5
ATCGCTTTGTGGATCAAAAAGGTGCTTACTAAGTTTATCTCTCATGCAATTACCTTGGTATGGCGTAAATTATATTATTGATAAGAGTATAATTTATGTATAAAAAAATGCCAATTTGGAGTGTCGTCGCTGGTTAGCCAAACAACTTTCTCCTAACTACTTTTCTGTAGCCACTGGGTGTTTGGCTTAATACTTTTTTAAACACGCGGGTTAAATGCCCTTGGTCGTTATATCCAACTTCTAAAGCCACTTCTTGAATTGATAAATTTGATGATGCTAATAACTCTTTCGCACCTTCTACGCGTAATTGTTGCCAATACTCAATAGGGCTTTGGTTCGTTGCGGCTCTAAAGCGGCGGGTAAAAGTACGATAGCTTAAGCTAAATTGGGCAGCGACTTCTTGCAAGTTTAGCTCGGTGGCTAAATTCGTTTTTAGCCAAAATTGAATTTGCGCAATTAGCTCATCGGGGTGGCGGTCTACTGCACCTTCTAAATAGCGTTGATCTTCGTAGGGTTTGCGTATTTCGTGCGAAAAATTACGCTCTACATGCTGCGCGGCGGCTTTTGTGTAGTACTGGCTGATAATATGTACGATAACATCTGCAAGGGCATTAAGGCTTGCTACGGTATACATGCGCTCTGATTGGGTTATAAAAAAGTCGGGCTTTAAGCGCACCTGCGGGTAGTCATGGCTAAATTGTTTGGCGTAATGCCAATGGGTGGTAGCAGGGTGGCCATCAAGTAAGCCAGCCTCAGCTAATAAACAGTTGCCAGTACCGACACCAATTATATGGCTGCCTGCGCTAAAGCTTTCACTTAGCCAATCAACTATTTCTTGATTTGTTCGCACCACTGGGCGTGGGTTCCGCCAAATACCCGGCACTATAATCAAATCGCTGTAGGGCGCGTTAGTTGTTATGCAATCAGGATTTATAGCAAGGCCTGCACGGGTGGGTATAGATTCAGCACTTTTAGCCACTAAATTTATAGCAAGTGGCCTAAAGCTTTGCTTATCAAGATGCCCTTTAGCAAAGGCCTCGCCGGCTCTTAGCATTTCTATAGGCAGCGTTAAACTAGTCACTAATAAATGCGGATATACCGCTATAGCAATGTTTAAAGGTGGATTAGTGTGTTTATCAGTCATATAAATGCTCCGACCAGTACATTTTGGCCTTTTGTGCTGAATATTTGGCTATTAAAGCACAATGTGTGGTGCATAATCCATTTAAACTGCCTCTTCTCCTTATAACACGTTTCTAAAAGGTAAATTATGACAGCATTACCCGTTATAGTAGGCATGGGTGGCATTAACGCCGCTGGCCGTACTTCTTTTCATCAAGGTTATCGCCGTATCGTGTTAGATAGTTTAAATGCTCAAGATCGCAGTGAAACATTTTTAGGCCTCGCCACACTGATGAATCTAGTAAGCGTTGTAAACGGCCAATTACAAGATACACAAGGTAATAATGTTGAGCAAAGCGACATAGAAGCACGCTTTGGTGAGCAAATTATTGCTGGTACACTTATTCGTAAAATTGAAAAAGAACACTTTGATGCCGACGCAACACCGTGGCAGCAAAAAATGACACTAACCGCATCAAGCGATAACGCAATTGTGTTTGAAACGCGTGCTCGCGACTTACCTGCACCTATTCCAGCTAGCTGGCAAGTTGAAGAGCTTGAAGGCAAAAAAGTTAAAGTAACTATTGCAGCCGACTTAGACGTAAAGCATGACTCAACACGCGATAACCCAATTAAATCTGCTGGGCAATTTCCGACTGGGTTTGATCCATCAGTTATGTATAACAGCCGCTATCAGCCTCGTGGTTTGCAAGCCACTATTTTTGCAGCTACAGATGCGATTAAATCAACTGGGCTTGATTGGCAGCATATTATGAATAGCGTAGAGCCAGATAAAATTGGTACCTATTCAGCATCGGTAATTGGCCAAATGGACGACAAAGGCCTAGGTGGTTTAGTAAAGGCGCGCCAACAAGGCGACCGTGTTAGCACTAAGCAGTTAGCACTGGGCTTAAATACAATGTCTACCGATTTTATTAATGCCTATGTTACGGGCAATGTAGGTACTACGTTTTCGACCTCGGGCGCATGTGCAACGTTTTTATATAATTTACGTGCAGCGGTTAATGACATACAAGCAGGGCGCACACGCGTTGCGGTTGTCGCAAGTGTTGAGTGCGCTATTACACCAGAAGTTGTAGAAGGCTTTGGTAACATGAGTGCACTTGCAAACGTTGAAGGGCTGCGCCGTTTAGATAACTTATCAAATGATGAAGAACCAGATTACCGTACTAGCAGTCGCCCATTTGGCGATAACTGTGGCTTTACATTAGGTGAAGGCGCGCAAGTTGCTATTTTAATGGATGATGCTTTAGCCCTTGAGTTGGGCGCTGATATTATGGGCAGCGTACCGGATGTGTTTGTAAATGCAGATGGCGTTAAAAAGTCGATTACATCACCTGGACCTGGTAACTATATTACAATGGCAAAATCAGCTGCACTTGCTAGCAGCTTATTAGGTAAAGAAGCACTGCAAGAACGTAGCTTTATTTTAGCTCATGGTTCTAGTACACCGCAAAACCGTGTAACAGAGTCTTTGATTTATCATAAAGTAGCGCAAACGTTTGCTATTGATAACTGGAAAGTAACAGCGCCAAAAGCGTATGTTGGCCATACTATTGCACCTGCAAGTGGTGACCAGTTAGCGATTGCGTTAGGCATATTTAGTCATAATATTATGCCGGGTATTACCACTATTGATAAAGTGGCTGATGATGTTTATAGCGACCATCTTGATATTCGCAATAGCCATTACGAATGCGCTGATATGGATATTGCTTTTATAAATTCAAAAGGCTTTGGCGGTAACAATGCAACAGCGACTGTACTTTCACCAAAAGTAACAATGCAAATGCTTGCTAAGCGCCATGGCGATGATGTTATGACTAGTTACACACAGAAAAATAGTGTGGTTAGCGCTTCGCAGAAAACGTATCAAACGCAAGCAGATTTAGGCCAGTACGAGCTTATTTATCGCTTTGGCGACGGACTTATTGACGACAACGACATTGTAATAGACGAGCAAAGTATTCATTTACCTGGCTTTGAAAAAGCAATTACGTTTAGCAGAACAAACTCCTATCA
>NZ_JACJDN010000483.1:0-3140 GCF_014163565.1 Pseudoalteromonas sp. SR45-5
GGCTTGCTTTTAGCGTCTTTAAATACACACACTTATAGACTCGATTTAACTATAACCTTTAAAATCTATAGCTTGCGCCAAATGTAATACGGCGGTCTGTAATACCTTGGAAACAAAGTAAAGCACCTTCGTTTACACAAGACTGGCTAACTTCTGACTCAGTTAAGTTAACGGCTTCAATACCGATATTTAGCTGATCGTTCACATCATAACTTATGCTGGCATTAAGCTGCCCTCTGTCTTCTTGTACAACAGGGAAACCCCATGGGAAGCTTGAAGTGCTACCAAAGTCAGTTGAACGGTACCCTTCGCGCCACGTGTAACGCGCTCGAGCAGATAGACCGTATTTCTCATAGTAAAATGTGATGTTATATGCGTTTTCTGACAGATCAATGAGTGATTGCTTAGCACTGATGTCTGCATCCGGGTTACCGGTTGTTAATGCAAAAACAGCATTTGCACGACTCGTTGCGGTGTCAAATGATTCACCACCAGAAAATTCTTGATAGGTGTAGTTAGCAACAACACCAAAACCTGATGCCCAGCCTAGCTCTTTTTCAAAATTTGATAAGTCGTATTGAGCTGCAAGCTCGATGCCTTGCTGTGTTGTTTCGCCAGAATCATTAATAGTAGTTTGTGTTGGTACACATAACCCTACACCAGCATCTGGGCCAAATACGTTTATGTCAGCAATTGGGTTAAATATGCCGCCGCCTTCACATTCAGGACCATTTGTATCGCGAAAGCCTGTGCTTGGGTCTTCAAATGGGTCAACTTGCTGTGTAACGTGCAAATCGCTACGTGTTTTATGAAAGTACCCCACACTTAATAAAGCAGCGGGTGCAAAATACCAATCAGTGGATATATCGAAAGAGGTTACTTCTTCTGGCTCTAAGCCTGAGTTACCTATTGAAACTGCACTATTAGGGCTGGTGCCAAACGTAACGGATGTAGATAGGTCATCAAAATCTGGGCGTCTGATATCTTTTGACCAACCTAGACGAACAATCACATCTTCACTTACATTCGCGGCTAAATTAAATCGTGGTAAAAAGAAATCGTAATCACCTTTTGACGTTACTTGAGTCACCAGTTCGTTGCCACTTCCATCTTGAGTAACAGAGTTACCTAGCGATGTAACTTCAGTCTCTAAATAACGTAAGCCAAAGTTACCGCGAAACATGCCATACTCAAAATTAGCTTGTGCATATAAGGCATGTGTTTCTTCTTCAATATCAAAAAACGCATTTACTTGAGACGTTGGTGAACTTATTGGACCACGATCAGAACCTGTTATTGCATTATTAGCTTCAATCGCTTGGTTAAGTGCTGCTAATACAGCTTGTGGATCAGAGGATGCAAGCTCTGGGTTTATAAGTAAGAAATCACGAATATAAAGTGCTCGCCCATCACCATCATTAAAGTTATCTGGGCCCGCTGTTAATAATTGTGCAAATAAATCACCCGTTGGGCTATCAGCCATATTTCTTAAACCAACGTTAGAGCGAACTTGATCCGACATACTGCTCGTTTTGCTGTAGCGGTAACCAAAATCGACTGACGTTATTACATCATCTAAGTAATATGTAAAATCTGTACGAAACGCATCTTCTGTATTTTCTGACTCGTCTTGCCCTTGGTTTACATCACGTAGAACAACATTTGCAGGGTCGAGTAATTGAGCCATTGTTGGTGCGTTTGCCTCCCCCGTTGCAATACCAAATGTAAGTGCATCACCTGTAAGATCATACTCAAAAGGAGTACCGTTTTCATTTGACGAATTAGTAGCGACATTTGGATTTATAAAATTAAGCGTTGTATTAAAGCTTGGTGTAGTTGAATCAGAACGAGAGGTTGAGGCTTCAACACTTGCAAATAATCTATCACCTTGCCATTCGCCCCCTATACTAAATATTTTGCTTTTTGTTATGCGTGAATTAGTATCGCTAGAAAAACGTAAATTAGGATCGCCACCACCGTCTTCAACCGGAATAACGCCTCTTACAGCCGCTTGTATGCTGCCTAGGTTTTGTCCGTCAAGAGAACCAAAATTAACTGTTTCAAATTCACTCGGTATTGATACATTTCTAAGATCACTTAGGCCAGATGCTTGTACTCTTGAGCTTTCTTGGCGGCGCTCTTGATCGTTAACAACTGCATCAAAAAAGAATTTCATATTATCGTTTGGTGCATATTCAAATGTACCTGCGAAGTTTTTTGTCTCGTATTCGTAATTATCGTAATCTTGAATTAAAAATTGTACTGGTAGAAAATCAAACGATTGTGCACTTGCAGCACCACTATCAGCGGCTACCGAATTATCTCTATCAGCACGAGGACGAAATGCGGTTACGTCTTGCTCACTGTAACTACCACTAAATACAACACCAAACTTACCGCCAGAATCAAGCTCCCAGTTATCACCCCAAGCACCCGATACCCTAGGAGTAACACCATCTGTTGATAAGCTACTATCTTCACCTTGTACTCTAATTGAGCCTAGAGTTTCATTTAACTGTAACGGGCGAATTGTTTTAAGGTTTATTGTTGCGCCCACAGAGCCTTCGATTGTTTTTGCTTCAGGTGACTTAATTACTTCTACACCGGAGATGATTGCAGCTGATACATCTTCAAAACTAATGCCACTTCGCCCAGACCCAGAGCCAACTGTTGATACGCCGTTCACTTCTGTACGATTAGCATTGGTACCACGAATTTGAACGCCCGTACCTACCCCTGCTTCACGGGTAATTTGAATCCCCGTTACATTTTCAAGTACTTCTGCGAGGTTTTGATCTGGTAGCTTACCAATATCGACAGCCTCAATAATCTCAACAAGGCTATCTGCTGAACGCTTTTGTGCAAGCGCATTTGTAAGCGATTGTCGAATGCCTGAAACCTCAATAACCTCAAGATCGTCTGCAGCTTTTTTTGGAGCTTCTTGCGCCTGTGTAGACAAAGACATACCAAGTGCGGTTGCCGATATAACTGCCAGTGTAATTTTAGATAACTTGTGACTCATAGTTTTTTTCCTGTGTGTGTGAAATGCTATGTTTAACCAGCTACTTTATTGTTTTTATTAAAAGCCCTTAATTATTACAAACCCTTAACTTTATATTTACACCCAACCATAAAAAGGT
>NZ_JACJDN010000484.1:0-3134 GCF_014163565.1 Pseudoalteromonas sp. SR45-5
GCAGGCTGGATCACCATGCTTTGGGGCAACCAAATTCAAGGCGCTTATTTTAATTTAATAGGTTATTAAAATGAGTGAGCAAATAACTAAAGTAAACAGCTGGGTATTAGGCTTAACAGGCGGTATTGGCTGTGGTAAAACGGCCATCAGTAACATGTTTGAAGAGCTTGGTATTACAATAGTTGATGCCGATATAATTGCGCGTGAAGTCGTACTCCCAAATAGCAAAGGGCTAAAAGCGATTACAGCACACTTTGGCAAAGATATTTTATTGCCTGATGGCACATTAAATAGAGCAGAATTGCGCGCAAAAATATTCACTAACAACAGTGACAAAGAATGGCTTAATGCGTTGCTACACCCTCTTATTCGCGCAAAAATACTAAACGATTTAAATAATGCAACTAGCCCTTATGTTGTTTTAGTAGCGCCTTTATTGTTTGAAAACAACCTTGATAAATATTGCGACCATACCTTACTTATTGACGTACCAAGCTGTGTACAAATAGCGCGTACAGCAAAACGTGACAACACAAGTAGTGAGCAAGTTAAAAGTATTATTGCCTCGCAAATGTCACGTGATGATAAGCAACAAAAAGCGGATGATATTTTAAATAACGACCGTAGTTTAAACCTAGTGAATATAGAACTTGTTGATCTTCATAAAAAGTACCTACAATATGCATTACACAACAAAACTAACTCACAATAACACTGTCCTAACTCACACAAACTCGTATTTTAGTTAGTAAAATCACAACAATGAATGAAAGGTGATGTAATCCCCTTCTTTTTTCTGATAAATTGCTTACTATTGAAGGAATAAAACAGGTGCGCAATGAATATTAACTCACCGTTATTGAGAAAATTTATAACCCTTGGCCGCATTGATGCCGACACGGTTAAAAACAAACAAAATGAATTTGCCTCAACAGCTGAGCTTATTTCTAAATGTGGAAAAATCGATAGTAAAGATTTAGCTGAACAATGTATCGACTTGTTTCGCGTACCTTATTTTGATTTAAAAGACTTTGATCCTACAAGAATCCCGGCCGACCTCGTAAAAGAAAAACTTATACGTAAACATCATATTTTGCCGCTTGTTCAAAAAGATCGAAAAGTTTATATAGCAGCATCAGACCCAACAGATTACGGCGCATTCGAAAACTTTGAGTTTAGTACCGGTCTTTCATGCGAAATTGTTGTTGTTGATTATATTCAACTCGATACCAAAATAGAGCAATTACTAGATGCCACTGGCAGCTTAAATCTAACTGATGACGAGTTTCAAGAATTTGCTGACTTAGACTCAGAAAGCCAAAGAGATACAGCACCACAAGATGACGATAAAGATGATGCGCCTATCATCGTATACATCAACAAAATTTTAATGGATGCCATTAAAAAAGGTGCCTCTGATTTACATTTTGAACCATATGAGCACAAGTACCGTATTCGCTTTCGTATTGATGGCATTTTGCATGAAGTGGCAAGCCCACCCAATACATTAGCCACCAAGCTTTCTGCGCGTATTAAGGTTATGTCGAGACTCGATATTGCCGAAAAACGCAAACCACAAGATGGTCGTATTAAGCTAAAAATTACTGAACGCAAAAGTATCGATTTTCGTGTAAGTACCATGCCTACCTTGTGGGGCGAAAAAATAGTAATGCGTATTCTTGATTCATCAAGCGCTATGTTAGGCATTGATGTATTAGGCTATGAGCCTGAGCAGAAAAAGCTCTACATGGATGCGCTTGCCCAGCCTCAAGGGATGATACTAGTAACAGGGCCCACCGGTTCTGGTAAAACAGTATCGCTATACACAGGTTTAAATATACTAAACCAACCTGAGCGTAATATTAGTACTGCGGAAGATCCGGTTGAGATTAACCTTGAAGGTGTAAACCAAGTACAAATAAATATTAAAGCCGACATGACTTTTGCCAACGCACTGCGCGCATTTTTACGTCAAGATCCTGATGTAGTTATGGTAGGTGAAATACGTGACTTAGAGACCGCAGAAATATCAATAAAAGCGGCGCAAACAGGCCACTTGGTTTTATCAACATTGCATACAAACTCAGCGCCGGAAACAATCACTCGATTATTAAATATGGGTGTACCCGCTTATAACGTAGCAAGTTCGATTAGCTTAATAATAGCCCAGCGTTTAGCACGTCGTTTATGCCCTAAATGTAAAACGCCAGAACAACTTCCGAGTGAAGAACTGGCTCGCCAAGGATTTAGCGCCGAGCAAATTGAAGAAATGACGTTATATATGCCTAAAGGGTGTGATAGCTGTACTGATGGTTACAAAGGGCGTGTGGGTATTTACGAAGTAATGCAAATTACTCCTGAAATTGCCCAAATTATTATGCGCGGTGGTAACTCGCTTGAAATAGCAGACGTATCACTTAAAGCCGGTTTTAATAATTTACGTTTATCGGGTTTACGCAAAGCAGCCGATGGCCTTACATCCCTTGGTGAAATAAACCGCGTAACCAATTTTTAAAGTCCCACAGTAAAAGATAAGGCTCTAAGCTCAGAGCCTTATAGCTAGAGACTCATATATAAGTAATGTAATATGCACCAAAAATTTGTAGAGAGTAATTTATGCCTACTGTTGTAAACTGCCCAACCTGTAAAACTAAAGTTGAATGGTCAGAGCAAAGCCCATTTCGCCCTTTTTGCTCAAAGCGCTGCCAACTAATTGATTTAGGTGAATGGTCGTTCGAAAATAATAAAATTTCTGCACCAATTACCTCGGCTGAAGAGTTTAGCCAAGACATGATAGAAGATATTGAGGCAATGATGGCTAAAAATGAAGATGACTTTTTTAAATAATTTATCTTCATAATGCCCTAAATACAAAAACCAGCATTACGCTGGTTTTTTAGTATTTACAAAAAAGTAAAATTAACTTTTTTGTTTACGGTGCTTTTTATTCATACGCTTTTGCATTTTAGCAAACTTCTCTTTTTGCTCAGCGTTAAGCACTTGCATTACTTGGTGTTGTGTTTTTAGTTTAATTAAACCAAATTGCTCACCTTTTTCATGACGTTCATTTAATAGCTCTTTTGCTGCATTTTCGTCAAATGTTGCAGCCGAAAGTAATGCATCCATTTTTGCTT
>NZ_JACJDN010000485.1:0-3119 GCF_014163565.1 Pseudoalteromonas sp. SR45-5
TCAAAACCATCGTTAGATAAGCTTTCAACGTCAGCGGCTACGTCAAGAACATACGGCTTAAAGCGTTTAGCTTCAAAGCTAAAACCAGCATCTTGTGCAAATAAGGCTTTAAATTTGCCATGGCCTTGCTGTTGTAGTTCATCGAGTTTTTTGTCGGCATCAAGCGCCTGACGATAAACAATTTTTAAATTAGTATTGAGTTGTTCAATAATTGAATCCATGGTTTTCCTAAAGCTTTGTACTGCATGGCCGACATAATACTTGGATTACATTTAAAAGTCAGGTTTGTTATATGAATATATCAGGCACAAGTTTACCCGCTGTTTCTGGCTCAGGCCAAGGCAGTGAGCTTTATAGCGCTGCTTTATCTAAAAAGCAGCAACTAGCAGATGGCGCAGCAGCACTTGCACTTATTGAAGGTGCTGCACAATCGTCAAGTGCGCAAACACCGGCTAAATCGGTAACAGCATCATTGGGTAACAACGTAAATATATACGTTTAAATGCTGTTTTAAATTAGCTTAAGATCGATAGGTGTTTTACTTTTTTGACCACCTATTTCTCTAACTAATTTAGGCACTAAAAATCCAGGCAGGGCTTTTAATAGCTCTGCCATTATTTTTATAGCGTCTTCTTCGTTAATATCAAAGTGGCTGGCCCCTTCAACTTTATCGAGCAAATACAAATAATACGGTAATACGTCTGCGTCAAATAACGCTTCGCTTAAATTTATTTGCGCATCGAGCGTATCGTTCACATCTTTTAAAATTACAGCTTGGTTTAAAAGCGTTACGTTTGCTTGTTTAAGCTTTTGCATAGCTGCTTTAAAATCAGCGTCTATTTCATTGGCGTGGTTTATGTGATTAATAAAAATAATTTTTAATGGCGATTTTGCTAATCGCTCACATAACTCATCGGTAACTCGCGTCGGTATAACTACTGGTAAACGGCTATGAATTCGCATTCGTTTAATTTGTGGTAATTGCTCAAGCTCATCTAAAAACCAACTTATTGCATCGTCTTTGGCCATCAGCGGATCGCCACCACTTAAAATCACTTCGTTTATATTGGCATCAGATTTTATGTAGCTTAGTGTTTCAAGCAGGCTTTTTTTATTAAGTTGGTTTTCTTGATACGGAAAATGCCTTCTAAAGCAGTAACGACAATTGACTGCACAGCCGGTTTTAAACATTACTAAAACACGCGATTTATACTTATGTAAAAGGCCGGGTTGTTCGTTATCTTGCTCAAGTAGGGGATCTTTATTAAAACCCGACTTACTTAAAAATTCTTGATGGCGTGGCATGACTTGCAATAAAAGAGGATCGTTTGGATCGCCTTTGCGTATTTTTTTTATAAAAGGGATAGGCACGCGTACCGGAAATAAACTGCGGGCTTTTAGGTCGTTTTCATGGACTTGGCTCGATAAACCGACCATTTCAAGCAAGGTTTTTGGGCAGGTAACTACATTTGCTAATTCTTTTTGCCAGTTTTTATGCAAATTTGCTTCATTTCTTTGTATCATTGGCATGTAGATTACTCGAAAAAATATAAATAGAGGAAACGATGGCGAATTATAGCACCAACGAGTTCAAGGGCGGCCTAAAAATTATGATGGACGGCGAGCCTTGCAGTATCTTAGAAAATGAAATGGTAAAACCTGGTAAAGGCCAGGCGTTCAACCGTGTTCGTATCCGTAAACTTATCTCTGGTAAGGTGCTTGAAAAAACCTTTAAATCGGGTGAATCAGTTGAAGGTGCTGACGTAATGGATACAGATTTAGCGTATCTATACACAGACGGCGAATTTTGGCATTTCATGAACAACGAAACATTTGAGCAAATTGCTGCTGATGAAAAAGCACTAGGCGATGCTGTTAAATGGTTAGTTGAAAATGATTTATGTACAATTACATTATGGAACGGTAGCCCTATTGCTGTTACACCACCTAACTTTGTTGAGCTTGAGATCACTGAAACAGATCCTGGCCTTAAGGGTGATACAGCGGGTACTGGTGGTAAACCAGCAACGCTTAGCACAGGCGCTGTGGTACGAGTTCCATTATTTGTACAAATTGGCGAAGTAATTAAAGTAGACACTCGTAACGGTGAATACGTAAGCCGTGTTAAGTAAGCTTTAACATTGTTTATAAAATCCCAGCTTAAGCTGGGATTTTTTTTGGAGAAAATATGTCAGCAGATCTTTGGGCCCCAAGCGCAAGCATTGAAACACTAAAACAACGTGCAGCGATATTACGTAGCATTCGTGAGTTTTTTTATACGCGTAATGTAATGGAAGTAGAAACTCCTAGCTTAAGTGCTGCCAGTGTAACCGATGTGCACTTAGCCAGTTTTAACACCACATTTGTAGGTCCAGGGCACGCAGGTGGGCTTCCTCTTTTTTTACAAACATCTCCAGAGTTTGCTATGAAACGCTTGTTAGCAGCAGGCTCAGGCGCTATTTTTCAGCTTTGTAAAGCATTTAGAAATGAAGAAGCAGGTAGTCATCACAATCCCGAATTTACAATGCTTGAATGGTATCGCCCAGGCTTTGATGAGTTTGCACTTATGGATGAAATGGATGAACTAATGCGGCTTGTTTTAGATATTGAGCCGGCAACAAGGCATACTTATCAGCAAGCGTTTGAACAAGCACTTGGGCTCGATCCGCTAACAGCGAACATAGAGCAATTAAAGCAACTAGCGTGTGAGCAGGGATTTGCTGATATAGCCCAAAATGAAACGCATAAAGATACCTTACTGCAATTATTATTTTGTATGAAAGTGGAGCCCACAATAGGACAAGATAAGCCATGTTTTGTTTATCACTTTCCAGCTTCTCAAGCGGCACTTGCACAAATTTGTGAACACGATACACGTGTAGCAGGGCGCTTTGAGCTTTATTATAAAAATATGGAATTGGCGAATGGCTTTAACGAACTCACAAATGCCAGCGAGCAAGCTAAACGTTTTAATGAAGATAACGCATACCGCGCTGAAAACGGTTTAAAGCAAGTGCCAATGGATACGCGTTTAATTAAAGCGCTGGAGCATGGATTACCTCAGTGCGCAGGGGTGGCTTTGGGTATAGATAGGCTTGTAATGCTCGCAACAAATAAAG
>NZ_JACJDN010000486.1:0-3117 GCF_014163565.1 Pseudoalteromonas sp. SR45-5
CGTTTAACTTTACCCGGCTTTGCTGAGTAAGTAAGAATTTTTCCGGTTTCGTCTACAAAATAAAATTCAAACGCAGGGCCTAATAACATCAAGGTATGAAAGAGGTTTTCAAGCGCTTTATAGTCGTAAACACCTTCTTTTATTAATGGGTTATCTTGTACTAAATGCTCGGCAAGCGCCAAATGTAAATTTTGCTCAGCATGATGTTTTGAGGTGAGTTCTAATTGCTTGCTCCAGCCGTAAACTAGGGCGCAAATAAAACAAAAAATGACAACTAGCGATATAGCTAATTTTTGATACAAAGATAATTTCATAAAAGGTGTCTTAATTGAGTTGGCTAGGGTTTAGTTTGTAACCAACTCCCCAAACTGTTTCGATGATAGGCGCTTGTTGGTGTTCTTCTAGCTTGGCACGTAAGCGGTTTATATGTGAATTAACCGTGTGCTCGTAACCACTGTGTTGGTAACCCCATACTTTATCGAGTAACTGCTGACGGCTAAAAACATGATTAGGATGGCGTGCAAAGTAAACGAGTAAATCAAATTCGGTGGCGGTAAGGTTAAGGGCTTGCTTGCCTAAATACACTTGGTGCGAACTAAATTCTATATTGAGTGAGCCTACATTTAGTGTTTGTTCGCTATCAACGGGGGAGTTGTCGTTGTTTTGGCCTGCGAGTAGTTGTGCTCTGTGCCGTAATTGGGTTTTGACTCTGGCTTGTAATTCGCGTGCAAAAAAGGGTTTACAAATATAATCATCGGCGCCCATTTCAAGGCCAATAACTCTGTCCATATCGCTACTCAGCGCGGTGAGTAAAATAACGGAGGTAGTAGGGTAATGCTCTTTTATTTTTCGGCATAAGCTCAAACCATCCATTTGGGGTAAGTTTATATCGAGTAAAATAAGTCCGTAGGGATGCTTAGCTATTTTTTTTAAGGCTAGTTCTGCGCTTACAACATGATCAACATGTAAGTTAAGCGACGTTAGCTGCGTGGTAATTAACTTACCTATTTCTCTGTCATCTTCTACTACTAATATTTTTTCGTGACGCATGTATAACCTCGTAAAAAGGGGGGCATCCGTGCTCCCTTACTTCCCCATTACAAGCTGGAACGTTACTGCGTGCGCGTAATTACTATTTTCGATACTGGGTTATCAAACTTATGTTCAACACCAAGTGCTGATGTAGATAATCCATCTTGATTTGAAACAATGCCTGGATGCATCGTTATTATATCGGCTGTATCGTCACGTATTTCGTTAAACCCTTCACCACTAGCGGCAGGACCTGGCACAGTTTCAGCTGTTTCTGTATTTGCTTCCGTACCCGCATCATAAGCAGTCGTAGTGCGTGATAACGAACCGCCAACTTCTAATGTTGATACATCTAAAGAACTAAGACCGGTAAAAGCATCATTTGTATTCCCAAGCATGGCAGCAAATGACAAATTAAGCGTTTCTTGCTCTTCAACAGTAATGATTACTGTGGTGGTTTCACCAGGGCCAATAGCGCCTTCAGCTGAAACTGCAGCAAGTGCACTTTCGTAGCTGAGGTATTCTTCATTTGCACCGCTTTCTGCAAGCATTTCTAAGCCAACAGAAGCTGTTGTACCGAAGGTCCAAGGTGCTTCATCTTCAAAAGCAATGACAGAGAGTGGTGACAAAGGCTGTCCTGCAGTTAAGTTACTAAAAGTAATAGTAAACTCACTGATCACAGGTTCTACAACAATTGGCTCAACAACGACCGGCTCTTCAACAACTGGGTCGTTATCATTATCGCTACACGCTGCAAGTGTGGTTGCAAGTGCAAGCACTAGTAGACTTTTTTTAAGGTTGTTAGCAGATGACATAATCATGCTCCTACTTAACTGTAACGGTTAATTGTGCTACTGGGTTTAACCATCTGTGTACTGTATTACTTAAATCGCTATTACCCGCTTCTAAATCGTCATCACCTAAGCTACCCGGGTGAATATGAATGTTAGTGTTTGTATCACCACTTAATACACCTGTACCGCCAGTGCCAGCGTCGCCACCTGGAGCAGCAGGAATACCCGGAGTACCTGGTGCGCCAGAGCCTTCAACTACAAGCTCATTGTTTTGTTCTGTGCCTGCATCGTAAGCATTTAAATTAATTGTGTAAGTACCCGCTTCTGTTGGGATTTTCCAGCTGTTTAAGCCTACAAAGCCATCATTAGTTGGTAGCATCATTGCAGTTAATGATAGGTACTCGTTACCGTCGATAGTGGTAAGTGTTGCCGTTGTAGATGCGGCTGGTGCAAGTAAACCTTCAGCTGGATTTGCAGCCATATCACTGCCCGCTGCAGTTGCTTGTGCAACTAGCTCTGCAATATTACCGCCTTCAGCCATTGTTTGTAATGCTGTAGATGCTTGCGTTGCTACTTCAAATAGTGTGTCTTCGCTGTTGTGTGCTGTAATTAACAGTGGAGTAAAGTGAATACCTTTGGTTAGGTTAGTTACTTTTAGGTCTAATTCTGCGGCCATAGTCGATTGGCTAGCTGCCGCTAAAAGAATTGCGATTGTTAATGTAGAAGTTTTCATTATTATTTCCTGTAAGTGATGATTCGAGTTGAGTATTGAATAATCGTCTCCAGAAACTCTCACAAACTTATCACTTTTTTATCACAAGATTTCACGCTGTGATTTTTAAACATAAATACGTTGGTTGATTTGTAGACATTTGTTTAGTTAAGAGGCAACATACATAAAACAAAAAGGAGAGTGTTATGGAAGAAAATCAGCAGGTTGAACCAGTTAATAAAGATGACCGTACGTGGGCTATGTTATGCCATTTAAGTGCGCTTGCTGGGTTTGTTGTGCCGTTTGGCTCAATAATTGGGCCATTAATTGTGTGGTTAATTAAAAGAGATGAAATGCCAATTGTTGACGTGCACGGTAAAAAGGCGCTTAACTTTCAAATAACGATGGCAATTGCATATGTAGTTTGTTTTGTACTGATGTTTGTAGCAGTCGGCTTAATATTACTACCTATAGTGGCAATTTTTGGGTTTGTAATGGTTGTAATGGCAAGTATTAAAGCTAATGAAGGTAAAGAGTTTAATTACCCGTTTAGTTTAAATTTGATAAAATAAACACACA
>NZ_JACJDN010000487.1:0-3097 GCF_014163565.1 Pseudoalteromonas sp. SR45-5
GCGCCAAGTACAAGTATGATTAAATAAACTATACCTTGTCGCCATACAGTAAAATCCAAAGGAAATGTAATGAGCCTAATTAACGAAACCCACGATATTAATTTAACCAGCTGGGTAGAATCAGCTAATGTTGATAATTGCGACTTCCCGATTCAAAACTTACCGTTTGCAGAATTTCGTCGTAAAGGGTCTGATGAGGCCTTTCGTGGTGGTGTTGCAATTGGTGACCAAGTAATCGATTTAGCAAAACTAAGTAAATTAAACGTTTTAACAGGTGACGCTAAAACAGCCGCAGATGCAGCAAGTGAAGCAACCTTAAATACATTTATGGGTTTAGGGAAGCAGTATTGGTCAGCTCTTCGTTTAGCGCTTTCAAAAGCACTAAGAGCAGGCTCTGAGCACCAACAAGCGCTTAGCGATACATTGGTTGCACAGTCTGATATAGAGTATTCTTTGCCTTGTCGTATCGGTGATTACACCGACTTTTACACTTCTATTTATCACGCTACAGCTGTGGGTAGTTTATTTCGCCCTGACAACCCATTATTACCTAACTATAAATGGGTACCTATTGGTTATCATGGTCGCTCTTCATCTATTGACGTATCGGGTCAAACATTTCATCGACCTAAAGGTCAAACCAAAGCGCCAGACGCAGAAGTGCCATCATTCGGTCCTTGTAAACGCCTTGATTACGAACTAGAGCTGGGTATTTACTTAGGTAAAGGCAATGCACTGGGCGATGCAATCGCTATCGAAAATGCTGAAAACCATGTATTTGGCTTTTGTGTATTTAACGATTGGTCAGCACGTGACTTGCAAGCGTGGGAATATCAACCGCTTGGTCCATTTTTAGCTAAAAACTTTGCCTCAACGGTATCGCCTTGGATTGTAACAACCGAAGCATTAGCGCCTTACAGAACAAGCTGGACACGTGATGAAAACGATCCACAGCCTATGGACTATTTAGAATCAAAAGCGAATCGCGACCAAGGTGCTTTTGATATTCAAATGGATGTTAGAATTCAAACGCAAAAAATGCGTAGCGAAGGCCATAACCCAACGCGCGTATCAACATCTAGCTTTAAGCACTCTTACTGGACTGTGGCACAAATGGTTACTCATCACACAGTAAATGGCTGTAACTTTATGCCAGGTGACATGCTAGGTTCGGGCACTCAGTCGGGTCCAACGCACGAAGAAGCAGGTTCATTACTTGAGCTTTCTCGTGGCGGTAAAGAAAAAATCACGCTAAGTAATGGCGAACAACGTAGCTTTTTAGAAGATGGCGATAACGTTATTATGCGTGGCTGGTGTGAAAAAGAAGGCTATGCATGTATAGGTTTTGGCTCTGTAGAGAGTACTGTACTGCCGGCAAAATAATACGCATATTAAAAAATTTATTAAAAGGGCTGCTTACTAAAAGCAGCCCTTTTTTATTAATTTTTGAACAGTTACAATTTTTTTCTAGCTTTTTTAACTCAAATTGCTATCTTAATTCGGTTAATAGCCAGTGTTTATATGCCATGTCAGTATTTATAAAGTCTTTTTATCATAAATTTTTCCCTGCTCGTCAGCTACTTATTCGTCAAAATGGCGAAGTTAAGCATGTTGTTTTAGCCTCTTGGTTTCAACTTCTTGTAGCGTTGCTTATTTTAGTCACTTTTACTTGGCTGAGTATTTCAAGCTTTCGTGTTTATACACAAACAAATAAAATCTCTGACATAAAACAAAATCAAATAACCGAGCAAACGCTGTGGCAACAAAAAGTCAGTGAGCAACAAGCCCTTCAAGCAACGCAATTAGAGCAACTTGCAATTCTTGAGCAAAAGCAGGCGCTACTGCAAAGCATGATAGAATCCCTTCCTACTTCAATTAGCAAAGACGTTATTAAGCTTGATACAGAACTTGATGTACCTATTAATGAAAATGGCAATGAATTTCATGAGCCATTAGTCGATGAAAATCAAAAAGGTAAACAAGCACAGTTAATCGCTCCAATCACATTCGCAACAAGAGTGGCCAACTTAAATAATCAGTATGAGCAAAGCTTTACCTATTTAGATAACCAAATTAGTGAACGTCACCAAGCCATTTTAGCTATGGTTAAAGGCGCAGGAATTGAGTCTGCGCTTGAGCAACACCTAATATTAAGCGCCCAAACAACTGCACAAGGTGGGCCACTTGATATATTTAACGAAACAAAAATTCCGAGCCACTTTTTAGCCATCGTTGATAAGTTATTAATATTAAATAATTTAGAAAACTTTTTAACTGAGCTACCAAATACCCTGCCTTTAGCTAAAGCTAAATACTATATTTCGAGTAATTTTGGCCTTAGAAAAGATCCCATGAATAGTAATCACGCCTTTCATAAAGGAATTGATTTAGCCGGTTGGCATAAAACCGAAATATTCGCCCCAGCAGACGCAGTAGTTCTTCGTGCCGGTCGTAATGGTGGTTATGGTAACTTTATTGAGCTTGAACATAAAAATGGCTTAGTGACTCGATTTGGACACTTAAATAAAATTAAAGTAAAGAAAGGTCAATCAATCACTAAACATGATGTGATCGGCCTAATGGGCAGCACCGGCCGAAGCACAGGCACGCATTTACACTACGAAGTATTACTTAATGGTAAACAAGTCAATCCTCTAAAAATAACAAAGGCGCTTTCTCGTGTTTGGTAGAAAAAAACAAAAAACAGTTAGCTCTAATTTAAAAAGAGTGAATCACACACCGTCTATTATTTCTGAAGACGTACGCCTTACAGGCACTTTAGTTAGCCAAGGTGAAGTACAGCTTGATGGCCGTATTGATGGTGACATAAAAGTGGAGCATTTAGTTATTGGCTCAGCGGGAGTTGTTGAAGGTATTGTTGAAGCTAAAAGCGTTATTGTTAAAGGTAAAGTTATTGGGTCAATTAATGCCAGTGAAGTAAAAGTACAAAGTGGCGCTCATGTTCATGGCGATGTATTTCACGATACATTGAGTATTGATGCAGGCGCAGTAATTGAAGGCAGTTTAAAGCAACGCTTTGAAAAAGAAGAGCCGGAACTAATTTCGAAAGAACTAAAACCCGCAAAAGAAGTTAAAG
>NZ_JACJDN010000488.1:0-3096 GCF_014163565.1 Pseudoalteromonas sp. SR45-5
ATCAACTTAACCAAAAACCGCTAACTCGTTTCTATCTCACTTTTATATACTTTAGCAAATAAAAATGAGCTTACCCTTAATAACTATTACCACACTATATCATCTGGTACTTCAAAGTCTGCGTATGGGTCATCTTCATCTTTTGGTTTGTTTTCTGGCTCTACATGAAAAACAATATACTTTTCGTCAACTTCAGCCACTTTGCGTGCTGGTTCGTCGTCTAATACGTAAAATTGCCCTTCTAGTACACAAATAGCTAAACGACCGCCCGATAACGCTTTTTGCGTTTTCTCGTTCACGTCGATATTTTTTACTTTGTTTTGATAAGTAAAATTAAATGTGCGCTCACCACGAATAGCATCTTGGTTGTGGTGTTCTAAAATTTGTTTAACACGCGCTTCTTGTTCGCGCTGCTTTAAGCTCACTTGGCGTGTTTGGTTAAGCTCTTCAGCTTTTTTTTGCTGCTCTAGCTTGGTTTGTTGAATATGCTTTTGCAGATCACTTGGGTTGCTAGTAGCCCCTTTCTTTTGCTTTTTTTGTTGCTTACGCTTTTCTGATTTAGCAACTTTAGCATTATGCGATGTTGTTAATCCTGCTTGAAGCAATTGGTCTTGTAATGAACCCATGACTTTGTTCCACTAAAAACTAATATTATCGCTATTTTAATCACCAACGAGTTCAAATAACAGCGCTATCGACATTAATCTAGCAAACTAGTTTAAACAAACCATGATATAGCGCAATGACTATGGTTTTAATTATGAATTAAAAGCAATTTTTAATACAATACCACGCAACCAATCAGCAAATGCACAAGCCATATAATGCGTTTACCTCATCTACTCGTTTGCTCGGTATTTATATTTTTTGTGCTTTATGCACCGCAACCCCTACTTAGCCTTTTTGCGAGCGAATTTAATGTAGCACCTGCGGTAGCTGGCAGCTTAATGACTGCAACTATGCTGCCCTTAGCCATTGCCCCGCTCGTTTATGGTTTATTTTTAGCAAAAATAAATCCACTACTTATATTACGTATTGCAATGGTGCTTTTAGGCCTTAGCTGCTTACTTTTTGTTTATGTACCTAGCTTTGAGCTTTTATTATTAGTCAGATTTTTACAAGGTTTAACGCTCCCCGCAGCTTTAACAGCAATGACTAGCTATATAGGCATGAGTTATAGCGCTGATACACTTCAAAAAAATATGACCCTATATATTGGTAGCAGTATAGTTGGTGGTTACTTTGGACGCGTGTTTGCCGCTTTGTTTAGCGACTTATGGAATTGGCAGAGCTTTTATTACGTAATTGCTTTTATGCTTATTTGCTTAGCTTTGACAGTTAAGCATTCTCGCTTTACAAACCCAGCTAAACAGTCGCAGCTCTCCCCACTCGATTACATTAAACAACTTAAAGAAGGCGCTGTACTTAAAGTTTACGGCGCCGTTTTTTGTATGTTCTTTTGTTTCGCGGCACTACTTAACTACTTACCGTTTATATTACAAAACACGTTTTTAATTACCAATACTCGTGACATAGGTTTGGTTTACAGTGGTTATTTAATTGGTGCCCTCGCCTCTATTGCTGCACCTTGGTTACTTAAAAAAGTCCCTTCGCCTTGGCATTTATTAACTGCGGTATTTAGTTTTTATAGTGTGAGTATTATTTTATTAATGAGCCATCAGCTTAGCTTATTTTTAATCGCATTTACTTTGTTTTGTGGTGCTATGTTTGTGATTCATTCAACTGCCGCACCGCTCGTTAATAAAATCAGTAAAGCCCCACCAAGTGTAACCAATGGCGGATATGTATCGTTTTATTACAGTGGTGGCGCATTGGGGTCGTTATTACCCGGTGTGGTATACCAACATCATGGGCAAACAGCGTTTATGTTTACGCTGCTTGCGGTTTGCTTATGTGGTTTATCGTTAATTATGTGGGCTTATTTTGAGGGTAAAAATACAACGCGCGGTTGATGCTTTGTGTAATTAAAAAATGTTTCTAAATCAGCTTTACTAAGCAACCATGTTTGGGTGTTTTCAAACGGATGACAATGAAACAAATCACCGTGCCAAATATCTTGGTCAACCCATAAGCTCACTTCGTTTTGCTTATCATTTAAAAGAGCCAACATAGATACACACCCAGGAGCCACTTTTAAATATTTAGCTAGCCGCTCACTCGATGCAAACCCTAAGCGTGAAAGCCCTTGTTGCTTTGATAGTGCCTTTAAGTCGAGTTGCTTATTGTGCGCTGTAATAACTAAAAAGTGTCGCTTGCCTTCGTTATCGCGTAAAAATAGGTTTTTAAGACGAGTACCTGGGCGCTCAATCATTAACTCATCTGCCGCTAAGCTAGTATGCAGCGGCGGATGCTCTATTACATCATAGTTAATATCTAGGTGCGCCAAAAGCTCTGCTAACTTAGTTTTATCCGCCAACATATTACAAACAACGCCCTCTTAGTTGTACACTCAAATCTCGCCATAAAACATCATTAACTTCATGCTTATTGTCGCAATACTTACGATCTTTTAGCTCTTGATTTAATAATTCAACTGCTTGGTCTTCTAGCTGTAACTTCAGAATGCTCGATTCTTCAAAATGCTCTTTCTCTATATACTGCTTAACCTCACCACGACTTGGTCTCTTATTAGAACCACGGTCAAGGTTAAAGTTTTCACGATGCTTAGCTTTTACCGAAACAACATAAGCAAAAAGCTTATTGCCTTGATCATCTTGCTTTTCGTGAAACTGTTTATTATTTATTTCAAAAGGCGGCTCATCATTTGAGGCACAGCCAGCGAGTAAAACCATAAGCGCTAGAACACATTTTTTCATTGTTTTTTATCGTTTTAGTTTTGAATTAAGCCGAGTCTAACAAAAATTGACGTAAACAGTGAAAATTTACGAAAAAATACTTGACCAAATTTATAAAAAAACTTAAAGTTCGTCCCGCTTGGAACTCAGCAGTCAAGCAGTTACATTATATGTAACTTAGGAATGTGGGGCTATAGCTCAGCTGGGAGAGCGCCTGCCTTGCACGCAGGAGGTCAGCAGTTCGATCCTGCTTAGCTCCACCACTTTCCTACTCCTTTTC
>NZ_JACJDN010000489.1:0-3084 GCF_014163565.1 Pseudoalteromonas sp. SR45-5
GGCGCTTATGGGGCTTTTACTTGCTGTAGTTGTAATGCAGCCACAATTGCTTATTGAAGCATTTAACCCTGTAACTACTAACCTGCCGCTTATTGGGCTAAGCGTTATTTGGTTAAAAGAAATTGAGCAGTTGAATAATCGATACCTCTAAATAAAAAAGGGTAAGCAAATGCATACCCTTTTTTGTAGTACAAAATTTATAAAATTAGTACTTATTTTTATGCGTCCACAAATGCAGTAATTCGCTCGCAATGGTTGCTGCAGCAATTGCGGTAAGCTCACTTTGGTCGTACGAAGGTGATACTTCTACCACATCCATACCCACCATGTTTATGCCTTTTAGCGCACGCAGTACTTTAAGTACTTTATCTGACGTTAAACCACCACACACAGGAGTGCCTGTACCAGGCGCAAACGCAGGGTCTAAACAATCTATATCAAACGTTAAGTAAACAGGTAGGTCACCTACTCGCTCAAGTATTTGCGCTGCAATATCATTAGCATGTAAATCGTTGGCTTGCATTGCATCAATCACAGCAAACTCATGTTTACTTTGATCAAAGTCGGTACGAATACCTATTTGTATACTGTGCTCAACATCAATCAGCCCTTCCATTGGTGCATGATAAAACATAGTGCCGTGATCAAAACGCGAGCCATTGCTATAGGTATCGGTGTGCGCATCAAAATGTACTAACGCCATTTTGCCATGTATTTTTGCGTGAGCACGTAATAGCGGAAGCGTTACAAAGTGATCGCCCCCTAAACCTAATAGTGTTTTACCTTGGCGAAGTATTTGAT
This sequence comes from Pseudoalteromonas sp. SR45-5, assembly GCF_014163565.1. NCBI lineage: Bacteria > Pseudomonadati > Pseudomonadota > Gammaproteobacteria > Alteromonadales > Pseudoalteromonadaceae > Pseudoalteromonas > Pseudoalteromonas sp. SR45-5. Next base: position 802 of record NZ_JACJDN010000489.1, read on the forward strand.
CAGCAGCCATTTCTAGTTGCGCAGTAAAATACTCAGGATCCCCGACAGGGTAAGTAAAGTCCCCTGCGTCTGCCACTTTTAAGCGCTCAAACAACGGGAACGTCCACGGGTATTTAGTGTCTTCCCATGCTAAATGAACCGATGCACGACGAATTGCATCAGGGCCTAAGCGCGCACCAGGGCGGCCCGAGGTCGCTAAATCAAATGGTAAGCCTAAAACCACTACGTCTGCATCAATTGCATTAATGTTTTGCACCATAGGACGACGTAAAAACGTCATCCCATTTGAGTACAATGAGTGATCTGCGTGACCAAACAAAGTTGACATTGCTTATAACTCTTCTAAATAAGTGTAGCCATTAAGGCCGCTTTGCAACTCGTCTAAAACGCTTTGCTGTTCGTGTTTTTCAATTTTAGTGCTTACTAACTGCTCGTATGATTGCTGAAAACTTTCAACATCTAAATGTACATAGCGCATCATATCGGCAACAGTGTCACCTTGGTTTATCTCGGTAATACTTGCAACGCCTTGCTCATCCATATTAACAATTGCGCTGTGCGTATCGCCAAACAGGTTATGCATATCACCTAAAATTTCTTGATAAGCGCCCACCAAGAAAAAGCCCATTAAATAAGGTTTATCGGCACTAAATTCTGGTACAGGTAATGTGCTTTCAATACCTTGTCCATCTACGTAATGCTCAAGTGCGCCATCTGAATCACAGGTTATATCAAGTAATACAGCACGTTTTTTTGGTGCTTCAGTTAAGCCACTTAATGGCAATACCGGAAACACTTGATCAATGCCCCATGCATCTGGAAGGGATTGAAATAACGAAAAGTTTACAAAAAACTTATCGGCTAAACGTACGTTTAACTCGTCAATAATCGGACGATGAAAACGGTTTTTATTATCCATGTGCTTGTTGAGTTCATAACAAATACGAATATTAATTTGCTCAGCCCATGCACGTTGCGATAAGTCTAATAACCCGAGTGCAAATTGGTTATGCGCTTCAGCTAAATCACCTTGGCTGTCGTGATAAATCTCAATTAATGCACGGTCATCCGTTAAATCAGTTAACTGTACAAACGATGCCCACATGTTTTTTAATAACAGGGGTGCATCTGCCGCTGGTGCTACTAACTCTTCTGGCGTGTAACTTTCAGTACCAATAACATTAGAAATAAGCACAGCATGATGCGCCGTAAGCGCACGACCCGACTCAGAAATAATAGTCGGCATTGGTTGCTCATATTGCTTACATGTATCGCCAATGGTGTACACAATGTTATTCGCATATTCAGCTAAGCTGTAATTCATAGAGTTATGCGATTGGCTACGCGTGCCGTCGTAATCAACAGCTAAACCACCGCCTACATCAAGACAATCAATTTCTGCGCCTAGTTTACGTAGCTCACAGTAAAAACGCGCAGCTTCGCTTACACCTAAACGTACGTCACGAATGTTCGCCATTTGTGACCCTAAGTGAAAATGCACAAGCTGCAATAAATCAAGCTGGTTTGCGCCTTTTAAACGATTAACTACATGTAAAACTTGCGATGCGGATAAACCAAATTTTGATTTTTCGCCACCACTCGCTTGCCACTTACCTTTACCTTGCGACGCTAAACGTACACGAATACCAATGCGTGGTTTTACGTTAAGCTCTTTTGCTTGGCTAAGCACCATGTCTAGCTCAGAAAGCTTTTCAAGTACGATATACACTTTATGACCTAGCTTTTCGCCAATAAGTGCTAAACGTACGTATTCTTTATCTTTGTAGCCATTACATACAATAACAGCGCTGGTTTTTTCAGCCAGTGCTAGTACCGTTAGTAATTCAGGCTTGCTGCCGGCTTCTAAACCAAGTTGTTTTTTTTCTACTTGTGCTTGGCTTGCTACTATTTCTTCAACCACTTCACGTTGTTGGTTTACTTTTATTGGGTAAACTAATAGGTAGTCTTTAGGGTAACCATAGTTTTCAATCGCAGTATTAAATGCGCCGCATAAGCTGTGTACACGATGGTGTAAAATTTGCGGAAAACGAACTAAAGCAGGTAAGCTTAAACCTTTATCTTGTAGTTGCTTTGCGATATCTGTTAATGCAATGGTTTGCTCTGGTGCATGAGCCTTGGGTGCAACATACACATCACCTTGATCATTAATACCAAAAAAACCTTGGCTCCAATGACGAACATTGTAGCTCGTACGAGCTTGTTCTAGTGATGTTGTCTCTTTCATTTATCTTTCTCTTTTATTTAATTAATGCCGGCTCGGCT
>NZ_JACJDN010000048.1:0-11708 GCF_014163565.1 Pseudoalteromonas sp. SR45-5
ATTTCGCCTTTGGTTCTTCATGAAAATAGTTTAAAAAGTATATGTTGCTTTAGCGTAGTAAAAGCCACCGTTAATACCAAACGGAGATGTTTCGTAGAACTGACCACCCCAGTTGTTATTAGGGATGCCCGTTGCATCTGCAAAATCAAGTTTTTCAGCATCTTGGTCGAATAAGTTTTGAGCACCTACAGAGAAGCTAACTGATTCATTTAAGAAGTAAGTTACTTCAGCATCAATAGTGACTGCAGCATCTGCTGTTTTAGCTGTTGCATCATAATCAACGTGAACACCTTGGTATTCGCCGTAGTAGTTTGCACGAGCAAATGCAGAAACTGATTCCCATTGTTGAGACAATGTGAACGTTGCACGATGATTAGGTAAATCTTCTTCTAAACGCTTAACTTTAAACGCACCTGTAATTTCACTAAATTTAGTTACTTCAGTATCATTCCAGTTATATGCAAGGCTAAATGTAGAGCTACCGCCCATTAATTCAGCTGTATAGTTTGCAACTAAATCGATACCTTGTGTTGTTGTGTCAAAGTCGTTAGTGAAAAAGCTTACTTGAGCAAGACCTTGTACATTAGGTACTCCTGCTGCTGCAAGGGTATCTTTGTCTGCTTGGCTTAAGTTGATTTTATCTGATTGGCTAATACGGTCATCTACTTGGATGTTGTAGTAATCAAGCGTTAAAAATAATTCGCCAATTGTGTATACAGCACCAAGCGTATAACTTTGCGATTCTTCCGGCTCAAGCTCTGTACCACCTAATTGCACTGCAATTGGGTTTGTTGGTGGAAGAAGCGCTGAATCTTGTAATACACCGCCATCTAAACTTGTTTGTACATTACTTACGTTAGCTTGACCAACCGTTGGTGCACGGAAACCACTGCTTACAGAACCACGAATATTTAAATCTTCAGTTAAATGGTATTGAGCCATTACTTTGTAGTTAGTGGTAGTGCCAAAGCTGTCGTAGTCTTCAAATCGAAGTGCTACGCCCATTAAGAAGTCTTCAGTAAACGGTGCTTCAACATCAACATATGCTGCATAGTTACGGCGAGAAAATTCACCTGCTTGTGATGGTTTAAAACCAGGGAAACCATTAGAGCCAATACCAAAGCCTTGTTCTGTTAAAGGGCCTGCTGTGTAAGATGCTTCATCACCAGAGACGATAGTAAATGTTTCTTCATGCCACTCAAAACCACCGGCAATGTTTACATCATAAGCTAAACCAAAGTCGATACCTTTTGATAAATCAAAGTTAAAGTTCTTCTCTAGCTGTTCGTATTTACCCGGGCTGAAGTCTCGTGGTGTATCTGCACCTAAAGAGGCATTAACCGTGTCGTAAATAAAGTAACGTGATTCATTTAAGCCAACAGTACCGCTTAAGTCATAGTAAGTATCTTTTAAGAAGCCACCAGTGAATCGACCTTTAGTACCAATAGTTAAAGAAGTATCAGTAATGTTGCCGCCAAAGTTAGGTGTAAAGCCACCTGGAAGCATCTCATTAAAGGCAAAACAATCTGGGTTGTTTGCTACACCATTTATGTAAGCAGGATCATCTAGTACATTGCCGTCTGTTATTGTGATAGTTGGACAGTTAGCACTCATATCAGGTGTTGTGTCGGCAACAAGTAATGTTTCGCCACCATCATTTGAGTAAACACCAGAACGAGTTTGCGGATTACGGTAATAAAAACCGCCACGTACATCACGTTCAGAGTAGTTACCAAACATGTAAAATTCAGAGTCGTTTGTTAGCTCTAAACCCACATTACCAAAAATAGTAATATCGTCATCTACTTCTGGTGCACCCCATACTTGTGCAAGAGAAGATACATCAGGCACACCGGCAGCTGAAAGTGCTGCAGCATCGGCACGTTGAACTGAACGGCTTGTTGCATCAGCTGTTTTATATTGAAAGCTTAAATTAGCAAAACCATTGTCGGTAAACGGTAAACCTACGTTACCCGACACTTGTGTTGTATCGCCATCACCTTCATAAAATTGACCATGGCGGATTTCTAATTTACCACCTTCTGAAGCGTCTTTTAGTTGGAAATTCATTACACCGGCGATTGCATCAGAACCATACTGCGCAGCCGCGCCATCGCGAAGTACTTCTACTTGTTTAATCGCAATGCTTGGAATAACTGAAATATCTGCGCCTTGCGCGCCATCGTTAATACCACCGCCTAAAAATGCGATTACAGAAGCACGGTGACGACGTTTGCCGTTTAAAAGAACCAATGTGCTGTCTGAGGGTAAACCACGTAAGTTAGCTGGACGAACAAGAGAAGCCGCATCACTGATAGGGTTTTGGTGTACGTTAAACGATGGTACTGCACCTTTTAAAAGTTCAAGCATGTCAGTGTTACCTGACTTTTCAAGCTCTTCGCCGCCAATAATGTCGATTGGAACCGGTGAGTCACCTATTGAACGAGGAGCTGAACGCGTACCTACTACGGCAATTTTCTCAACGTTTTTATTTACTTTAGTTTGTTCCTGCTCGTCTGCCGCAATAGCAGATCCAGAAATAAATAACCCTGCAGTGGTTGTAGCTAAAGCAAATTTGATTGCTTGGTTTAGCGCATTACTTTTTAATTTCATTCTAATTTTCCCCAGTTAGAATAATTCTTATTTTTGATGTGAATTTCACATCATTTGTTTTTAACTTAATTTTTTGTTTCACATAAGTTTGAGGTTTTAGCTCAAAAGCCTAATCAATTAAGCTTACTTTTTGTGAAGTCCTATCTACAGACTATAGATAAAAAACAGGAAGGGCAATTACTAATTAACCGTTTGATAACAAAAAGATTCAATTTAAGAAAAAATGCAACAGTGGTGCAAAGTAAAACTAAAATGAACTAAATAAGTGCAAATAAGGCTATTGAGGGGAATATTAATGCGCTAACTGCATTTAAATGTTATTTATTTGTTTCTTTTTTTGTGGGGTTTTCAATGTTTTGTGCGTACCGCCAAGCTGCTAATTTTTCTTTGTATTCATCCCATACGCAGGGACAGCAACTGCCACCACCGCAACATTCATCAGATTTTGGTTTTTCAGGTTTTTGCGGTAATTGATTTGTTATATTCTGCATTGTTGTATGTATTTAATACTAATTTGGTGCAAAGGGTAAGTTAAAGGGTGTTGTAAGTAAATTATTCTTTGTGAACCTGTGCTGCTGTGTGAAAATAAAAGTTATGCGATTATATAAAGTTATTCACCGTGCACCTTGGCGGGTAGTTAAAATTAGTAAAAAACGCCAACAGCTGCGTTTTCGCCGTGCTATGGTGGCGCTTAAAATCGCACTCGCCCAAGAAAAACAAGAAACTAAAGAAATGCTCTCTATTTATAGGCGTTACACTCAAGGCCACACAAGTAAAGAAGAGTTAAAACGCGCAAATGAGCAATTTGTTGATATTTTAAAAGGGTTAGGGCTCGGTGTATTTGCTGTATTACCTTTTGCTCCGCTTACAATTCCTTTAGTTGTTAAATTAGGGAGTTTGGTAGGAGTTGATGTACTGCCAAGTTCGTTTAATATGAACAAATCTATTAAAGAACTAGATGCTAAAATAGATCAAGAAAATCAAAAGCAAGAATCTAAAAATAGCTTAAAAAAGTAGCTAAAATCCCTTCAAATTAGCGATACCTTTTAGGTGCGCTTATTGATATGCTCTTAAGTACCATTTTTATATTATATGAGCTTTTTAATGAGTGCATTACTACGTCATACATCTTCTTGTATTCCTTTATCTTTTATTCTTAAAAACGAATTATCTGACTGGCAAGCACAGCAGCCTGCATTTATACAAAATTGGTTAACTAATACAGGTTTTGAAAAGCAAGGTGTTGCTTTAATTCCTGATGCTAAAACGGGCGAGTTAAGCCAGGTATTTTGTCTAATGCAAAGCAGCGATGATTTTTGGGCTGCGGGTAATTTAGCAAATACACTTCCTACAGGTACTTATCAAATTCAAGGCGAGAGCGCTTTTGTAGAGCAAGTTGCTTTAGGGTTTGTGCTTGGTGGTTACGAATTTAGTGAATATAAAGAAAAACCAACAGCAAAAGCGCAATTAGCCATTAGCGATAAAGCGTTGTTTGACCGTATTAGCCAACAAGCTGATGCCATTACACTTGCACGTGATTTGGTTAATACTCCAGCGGTAGATATGATGCCGCAACATTTATCGCAAGTAATGGAAGATTTAGCTGCAACTTACAATGGCGAATTTTCACAGTGGATTGGCGATGAGTTACTAGAGCAAAACTACCCGACTATTCATATGGTGGGTCGTGCAAGCGAAAATAAACCGCGTTTACTTGATTTAAAATGGGGTGCAACAGATGCTCCATTAATTACGCTAGTAGGTAAGGGCGTATGTTTTGACTCTGGTGGACTTGATTTAAAACCAAGCTCTGGCATGCGTAACATGAAAAAAGACATGGGCGGCGCCGCGCATGTAATTGCACTAGCGCAGCTTATTATGGCAGCTAACTTACCAATTAGATTACGAGTGCTTGTACCAGCTGTTGAAAATGCAGTATCGCGAAATGCATTTCGCCCAGGCGATGTAATTAAAACGCGCAAAGGCATTATGGTCGAAATTGATAATACAGACGCGGAAGGGCGATTAGTATTGTGTGATGCATTAAGCGAAGCGCAAAACGATAATCCTGAGCTAATTATTGATTTTGCTACTCTCACGGGCGCATGTCGTGTTGCACTGGGCACGGAGCTTCCGGGCTTTTTCTCAACAGAGCGCGATGTAGCAAATGGTATTATTGATGCAGGTTTAATCGTCCATGATCCTGTTTGGCAACTTCCGTTGTTTGAGCAATACAAAAGCTTACTAAAAAGTGATGTAGCCGATATGGCAAATTGCGCAAGCACACCGTTTGGTGGTGCTATTACCGCAGCGCTTTACTTAAAAGAATTTGTTGAACCAACAACACCGTGGGTACACTTTGATGTAATGGCATGGAACTTACGTGCATTACCAGGTCGTCCAACGGGTGGTGAAGCGTTAGGTATTCGTGCTGTATTTAACTACTTACAAAATCGTTTTAATAAGTAAGTTTTTGATTCAATAGTAAGAACTTTAGCTTTATGAGCTTTAAACCTCATAAAGCTCAAGTGGCAAGTTATCTGGATCGGCAAAAAAGGTAAACTTTTTGCCGGTTATTTCATCCACTCTAATATCCTCAACGTTTACATCGCACGACTCTAAATACGTTTTTGAAATCTGTATATCAGCTACCTTAAAAGCTAAATGTCTTAAGCCTTGTGCTTCTGGATAGCTGGGTCTTTCGGGCGAACCATCAAACGAAAATAGCTCTATTTGGCTACCATCGGGCATGGCTAAATCTAATTTATATGAATTACGATCAGCTCTAAAGTGCTCATTAATAACGTTAAGTTTAAGTACATTGCTATAAAAGTGTTTAGAACGTGCATAGTCACTACAAATTATAGCAGCGTGATGAATACCTAAAAGTTTCAAATTTAATTCCTTAAAAAGCAAAAACGCACTTAAATAAGTGCGTTTTAAATGTGGGTTATTACATCTTTTGTTAGCTTGGCTGCGCTTCTTTACATGCTTTAACAGCTGGTGCTACAAGCTCTAAACCAGTTTTATCACATGGTGGTAAAGCAGCATCGCTTACACTAATAGGCGTTACGCGCTCGCCCCATTTTATGTAACTTGCAGCCCATGTTAGGCCTGCACCAAATGCTGCAGACATAATGTTTGAATGCGGTTTAATTAACCCTTGCTCAACCGCTTCACATAACGCAATAGCAATAGTCGCAGCAGAGGTATTACCATAGTCACCAATGTTAACCATTACTTTTTCGTCAGGTACTTTTAAGCGATGCTGAATAGCCTGAATAATACGTAAGTTAGCTTGGTGTGGAACGAGTACATTAATGTCGTCAAGGCTTAAGTTGGCCTGTTGTAGTACGTCGTCGCAGGCTTCACTCATACCTTTTACAGCACGTTTAAAAATTTCACGGCCTTCAAATAATAAATCAGAAGGACCAATTGGCTCATACTTATTTAAATCGCTACCAAAGTTGGTGATGTGTAAAATATCGCGGTCTTCGCTGTCACAACCGGTTTTGGTACCAAGTAAACCAGCTGGGGTGTCGGCAGCTTCAAGTATTACTGCACCTGCGCCATCACCAAATAAAACAGCGCTGTCGCGACGTGCCCAGTTTACATACCAGGTCATACGTTCAGCGGCAATAACGACTGCTTTTTTAATCATACCCGCTTGAATTTGTGCTGTAGCAGCTTGCAACGCATATAAAAAGCCCGAACATGCCGCGTTTGTATCCATTGCGGCAGCGCCTGTTGCACCAATATTTTTTTGCACTTGTGAGGCGGTATTTGCCACAACAGTAGAAGGTGTACAGGTTGCTAATATCACTAAATCAATATCTTTAGGATCAATGCCTGCGCACGCAATAGCATGCTTAGCTGCAACGGTTGCCAGCTCAGCGGTACTTACATGACTCACTCGGCGAGATTTAATGCCAGTACGCGTGGTTATCCACTCGTCGGTGGTATCAACTATTTCACTAATTTCATCGTTGCTAATGCTTGCTGGTGGAATGCATTTACCCCAACCAGTGATATGTGCGTAAGGCATAGTATGTTCTCTTAAGGTGGTCTGACATGTGTTACTAATGGGGGAGTTATACCAAAAAACGGCTTTCAAGACTAGTTTATAGCATGTTTTGTATCGTAAATATTCGCAATTACAGGTTATTTAAGGTAATGCTAGTATAAAAAAGGAGCAAGTATGAAAACAACACTAATAACAACATTCACTTCAATAACGCTGGCATTAATAACAAATGGGGCTTTTGCTCAACAGCATAAAATTATTTATGCTGGCAGTTTACTTGCATCCGAAGATCAAAAAGTAAAAACAGAGCAAACGTTAGTCATAACAGATAATACAATAACAGCCATTAAAAACGGCTACCTCACAAAAGCAGAACTTAACCTACCTGATGCCGATATTATCAATCTTAAAAATCAATTTGTAATGCCTGGTCTTATCGATATGCATGTTCACGTTACGTTTGAGCGAGATTCAAAAGCAAACCCTCACCGCTGGGCTACAGAATATGATGCCGATTATGCTTTGCGCTCAATTAAATATTTACAACGTACGCTCGATGCGGGTTTTACATCAGTGCGTGATTTAGGTAGCGATCACAAAGTAATATTTCCGCTAAAGCGCGCTATTGAGCGAAATGATATTAACGGCCCTCGCATTTTTGCAGCGGGTAATACAATATCGCCTACCGGCGGACACGCAGATATGCACGGATATCGAAAAGATATTACAGATGCGGTTACAGGCGGGATTGGTATATGTAATGGCGCGGATGATTGTAGCCGTGCGGTACGCGAGGTAATTAAAAGTGGCGCTGATGTAATTAAAGTTACTGCCACGGGTGGAGTACTAAGTAATACCGCTGCTGGTGTTAACCAACAACTTACAGATGCAGAGCTGATTGCGATTGTTGATACGGCCCACCACTTAGGGCGTAAAGTTACAGCCCATGCACACGGTACACAAGGTATAAAAGCGGCCTTAAAAGCCGGTGTAGATTCTATTGAGCATGGCTCTTATTTAGATAAAGAGGCAATAAAGTTATTTAAAAAAACGGGGGCTTATTTAGTACCGACGCTTTTAGCGGGGGCAACGGTAAGTGAAGAGGTGCTTACAAACCCAAATATGCCACCGGCAATAGCCGACAAAGTGCGTGAAGTGACTCCGAAAATGCAGGCTTCGTTTAAACTTGCACTGAAAAACAAGGTTAATATAGCTTTTGGAACAGACTCTGGGGTGTCGCGTCATGGGCTTAATGCTAACGAATTTAGTTTAATGGTAAACAATGGTATGAGCGAAGCCAAAGCTATTAAATCAGCAACCATACATGCAGCTAAACTGCTGGGGCAAAGCGCACTCATTGGCGACTTGAGTGTTGGTAAACAAGCAGATATTATCAGTGTGAATGGCTCACCGCTTAAAAATATCGACGTACTTAAAAACGTACAATTTGTTATGAAAGCTGGGCAAGTTTATAAACAATAGGGAAGGTTATGAGCAGCAAAATAAAAGTGTCGTTGTTTAATCATTTGATTGACGCTGAGCGCCAGTTACTAGACCCAGAAGTTCGCCAATCTGAGCGCGCATTAGACGCTTTACTCGATGATGAATTTATCGAAATTGCTGCCAATGGCACTACATTTAATAAATACCAAGCACTAACTCGTTTACCTACCGAGGTTGTGCCACAGTTTTATAATCAGCATTTTAAGGGCCGAATGCTGAGCGATGATGTAGTGCAACTTAGTTACCAAGCTGCTTTTAGGCGCTCTGCTCGCGCTGAGTTTAATTATTCATTGCGTATGTCGCTTTGGCGTAAAAGTAATGAACAATGGAAAATGGTGTTTCACCAAGGAACGCCTTGTGCGCCGTTTTCAATTTCGATGGATGATGATTAAAAATCATATAACCGTTAAAATAACCTTATTAAACATTTGATTGGGCAATAACCTGTTGTTAATGCGTACCGACCCCACCATTAGTCGATTATTAATGCTGCGAAGCGGCGCTATTGCCGTGCAATTAATTGCGGTACTTAGCGTTTATTTTTTACTAGAACATCAAATTGCATTACTGCCTTTACTTATAGTTATTGCCGTTGAGGCTGTGTTTCAGCTTATTAGCCTATTTGCTTATCGAAATGTAAGCCGTGCTAAACCTTTGGGTATGTTGATGCAGCTAACTGCAGACGTATTATTTTTAACGGTTTTGCTATCGCTAAGCGGCGGTGCAACTAATGCATTTGTTTCGCTGTTATTGCTCCCGATAATGATAGCTGCTGTTACGCTGCGAGAAAAAGGATTAGCTTATATTGCGGTATTAGCCATTGCCGCATACAGTTTGCTACTTATAAAGATGCCCGATCACAGTATGCATCAAATGAATATGAGTGGTCATTTTATTGGCATGTGGGTTAATTTTGTTTTAAGTGCCAGCGTAATTGCACTTGTTATTGGCGCAATGAGCAGGGCACTTAAAGAGCGAGAGCGAATTATTGCAAACGTGCGTGAAAAACAATTGCGTAATGAACAGCTTGTTACCCTTGATGGGGCTGCTGCACAAATCACCCATCAACTAGCGACCCCAATTGCAAACTTACAGTTACTGTTTGAAGAGTTATTAGAAGAGCAACCAAACAACCCAATTGTTAAGCACATGCAAGCGCCGCTTACTCAGTGTAGTACGCAGCTTAACGACTTTAGAAAACTCTCAGAGCAATTACGCCTTAAAAATTCACAAGAGCATACCACCGTAAAGCAACTGCAAACGCAAATTACAGATACGCTTTTACTGCAATACCCTGATCAGTACATTAAATGGATTACGCCACCTATTGCGGCAACGCTATTGAGTGATGCGATGTTATTGCCTGCTATTTTAAATTTATTGCAAAACGCCGCGCTTGCTAATCAAAAACAAGGTAAAACTCAATTAGAGCTGAGTTGGCAGCAAGATAACTTACATAGCGAATGCGTTTATTTGTTAATTCGTGATTTTGGCCGTGGCTTTTCATCATCGCAATTAGCAGAGCTGGGTGGTCAACTTATGCCAAGCGATCAAGGAATGGGGCTTGCTGTGCTTTTATCAAATGTTACTTTTGAGCGTTTAAATGGCTCACTTACCTTGTTTAACCATGCAGATGGCGGCGCTGTCGCCAAAGTTAAACTCGCTATTGTAAACATTGAGAATAACGCCTCATGAAGTTACTTATAATTGAAGACGACATTAATTTAGCCAGCACACTGGCAAGGCGCTTAACTAAACAAAGCTTTGCCTGCGAGGTGGCGCATAACCAAAGTGATGCGTTACTTGCTGCGCGTAAATTATTGCCCGACTTTGTTTTATTAGACATGAAACTAGGCGACGATAACGGACTTACACTCATAAAGCCGCTGCGTAGTTTGCTCCCCCAAGCTCATATTGTTTTACTAACCGGGTTTGCAAGTATAGCAACCGCAGTAGAGGCAATGCGTTTAGGCGCAAACGATTACCTTACTAAGCCGGTTGATATGGCAACATTATTAAAAGCGCTTAACACCGATCCTGTGTCATCGGCATCGAATGTTATTGATGATGCGGTTATGTCGCCGGAGCGCTTAGAGTGGGAGCATATTCAACAAGTATTACACAGTAATAATGGCAATGTGTCGGTTACCGCGCGGCAACTTAATATGCATAGACGTACTTTGCAGCGCAAGTTACAAAAAAAGCCGGTGCAGCAGTAATTTATTACTTAATTTAAGGAAAGTGTTATGAGCGATGATGCAGCTATATTAATGCAAAACCAAAAAATTATTTTATTTGATGCGCAATGTAAGCTTTGCAGCGCGTGGTGTAACTTTATTATTGCTCACGATAAAACTACTATTTTTAAATTATGCAGCGTGCAATCTCCAAAAGGAGAACTGTTGTTAACACACTTTGGTTTTTCAACCAGTGAATACGCTTCAATGGTGCTTGTTGAAAATGGTAAAGCATTTACACAAAGCCATGCTTTTTTTAATGTTGTTAAGCAGCTAGGTTACCCATACAAACTAGCAAACGTATTTAGTATTTTGCCAAATAGGTTTAATAATTGGTTATACGATAGGGTTGCTTTAAATAGGTATTCGTTATTTGGAAAATATCAGTATTGCAGAGTACCCAACCCAGAGGATGCTAAACATTATTTATAAATTAGGCGTTAATACACTGCAGTATAAGTAGATGATAGGTTTATGAGGTTGTGCTAAAATCGCCGCGTTTAATTTTAGCTAACGGTATAAAAGGCTTTTTTCATGGCAAACACAGCACATGCACTTCACATTTTGGTTAAGCACAAAGAAATTGCAGAAGATATTATTAAGCAATTAGGTAAAGGTGCAAAGTTTCAGACCTTAGCTAAAAAGTATTCGTCATGCCCATCGGGTAAAAAAGGCGGTGACTTAGGTGAATTTAGACGCGGACAAATGGTTCCACAGTTTGACAAAATTGCATTTAAAGGCGCAATTTTAGAGCCACATTTAGTTAAAACCAAATTTGGCTGGCATGTAATTAAAGTGCTTTATCGTACTTAATAAGCTCGCTGACAAATACTAAAAAGGCTGCACACTGCAGCCTTTAAGATATAATCTTACCCGATTATTAATTATCCAAATTAAACTCAATTGTCATTTCTAAGTTTTTATCAGGTACAGCAACACCATTAACAACTTTAGGTGAGTATTGCCATTTAGATATGGCACGTTTGGCTTCGCTATTAAACACTTGTTCAGGTTTAGCGTTAATAACTTTAATATTATTTGGGCGCCCATAACTATCTACATCAAAAGACATGGTAACAAAACCTTCTGTTTTGTTACGTACCTCTGCAACAGGGTATTTAGGGGGAACTGTTGATTTTACTGTTGCGGTAGGACTGTCTTGAAGTGGAGTTGTAGTACAGCCAGTAATGATTAGAGCGGCAATTATAGACAGTAAGTATTTCATTATAATTCCTTTTATTATTTAGTTAGTACCCTTTTTTACACTAAAAGACCAGTCATGTAAAATAATCCGCTTAGTTATCAAGCCCATTATTTAACCTGAATTAAGG
>NZ_JACJDN010000490.1:0-3083 GCF_014163565.1 Pseudoalteromonas sp. SR45-5
AAAACAACTAAACGCCCCGATATCTCTTTCATGCAACAAGATGTAGATACCATGAAACTAAACTCACGAGATCAGCAAATTTTTTCAGCTGTTATGAACATGTACTGTAATGGTGAAGGCTTGCCTGTTCCATCAACAAAAATTGCCAAGCTCAAAGGCATGGCAGTATGCTCGGCTACGGTTCGTAATGCTATGGCTCGCTTAGAAAAAGTGGGGCTATTGTATTCACCTCATACATCTGCAGGACGAGTGCCCACAAATGAAGGGTTTGATTATTGGTTTGACGAGTTTTTTCCACTCGCTGACATTGCTAATTATTGGCAACCAGAGCAATCACAACTCGTTGAACTAGCACATGGTTTGAGCCAAAAATACCAAATATGTTGTTGTGTTGGTTTACCACAAGTCAGCTCGCAGCAAGTGTTTAGAGTAGAGGTGCTTGATTTTGATTCTACCGACTGGCTTATTCTATTAATAGACAGGGCTGGGCAGAGCCACAACATTTGTATTGATAAACCTCATGATTCGTCAGATTCTGTTCGTTATCAGTTTGCAACATGGTTGAATACCGTATTTAGCCAACAAACTCTTATGGAGGGTTTGTATCGTATGCAGGCGATGGCAAATACAGCGCCTCGAAATTGTCATGATTCGCTTAATCAATGGACGCGACAGCTAAGTCAAAAATTAGGCTCAGATAATAGTATTGTAGTTGGCGAAAATTACCTCTATAAACAAATCGATTGTGAGCAAAGTTTAAATATTGGTGTTTCGTTTTTAAATTATGTAGAAGATAAACTCGCTTTTAAAAACGGTGTATCGGTACTTAATAGCGAAAAATTGCCTTTTACTGAGTGTGATGAATTGATCGTAATAAGCGTGCCGTACTTTCAAAATCAAGAATACCAAAGCCGCTTTTGTATAATTTGCCCTAAATCAGCGCAAATCGAAGAAATAATTCGAGAATTTAAATTAATTGAGGCATCTAACTCTTGAATCTTTTTATTCAATCCCCATAATTACCGCAGTTGTAAAGAATTGGAGCACGTATTTTATGTCTGAGCAGACACAAAACCCTGAGCAAGAAGTAGAATTAAACGAAGAAATTTCTAAAATGCAGGCTGATGTAGAAGCAGCAGTAGAAGCCGCTGATCAACATGCAGAAGAAGAGCAAAGCCCTGAAGCAGAAATAGCTATGCTATATGCAGAGCTTGAAGCTGCTAAACAAACTATTGCTGATCAAAAAGATGGTGTTGTTCGTGCTGCAGCAGACGTAGACAACATTCGTCGTCGTGCAGCACAAGATGTAGAAAAAGCGCATAAGTTTGCACTAGAAAAATTTGCTAACGAATTACTACCTGTAATTGATAATCTTGAGCGTGCTATTGAGTTTTCTGATAAAGAAAATGAGACTTTAAAGCCGTTGCTTGAAGGTATCGATATGACAGTTAAAAGCTTTAACGATGCTGTTGCAAAGTTTGGTGTTGAAATTGTAAACCCTCAAGGTGAGCAGTTTAATCCAGATTTTCATCAAGCAATGTCAATTCAACCAAGTAACGATGTAACACCTAATACAGTACTTGCTGTTATGCAAAAAGGTTACACATTGAATGGTCGTTTATTACGCCCTGCAATGGTTATGGTTTCTAAAGCTGCTGATGCTTAATTGAATTATTAGTTTTAAAAAATGCCTCATATTGAGGCATTTTTTTTGTCTTTTTTATAGTGAATTAACTGTACGAGCATAGTAAGCAAAACAGCGCTGAACATTAAACTTGAAAACGGCACTGCGCTTTTTGCATGCATAATAGCGAGTAGTGGGCCAACTAATGCGCCACTGCCAAAACGAAGTGTGCCAATTACGGCCGTTGCCGTGCCTGTGTTTTTTTCAAACTTCATTAATATTAGCGAGTCAGCATTACTTGCAGTGACGCCTAAGCTCATCATTAATGGCGCAATAGCAGCCACAATATAATAAAGTGATAAATGCAATAAGCTAAATGTTAACAAAGCCAGCCCCGATACAAATCCAAATGTAAGCCCAATATAGAGCATTTTTCGAGAGCCCAGCCTTGGTACAATTCGCGTATTTAAAAAGTTACCAAACATCAGCGCCATTACGTTAAAGGCAAATAACACACCAAATAACTGTTCTGACACTTCATATAAATCTAAATAAATAAATGGTACTGAGGTCAAAAAGCAAAAAAATCCAAACGATACAAACATAGAACTGAGTATGTCGGCACGTGCATCTTTATTACTGAGTACTGTTTTATAGCTATCAAAAAATAGAGCGAGACCCTTTTTTTCGTTTTTGTGAATAGGAATATCAATTAGATACACTTGCACAAACGCCAATATTAAAAAGCTATACCCAGCAAGAACCAAAAATATGGTTGACCAAACAGAAAATCCTAAAATAAACGAGCCAACAGAGGGGGCAACTAACGGCGCTACCATCATAATCATCGACACATACGACATTCCCTTAGCTGTATTTTGCTGATAAATATGGCGAATAATACCCGGTACTACTACCGTTGCTGCCGCTCCCGTAAATGCTTGCACTGCTCGAAGAGTCCAAAAAGCATGGATTTCGGTGGTAAATGCCAGTGCAAGTGAGCTTGCACCAAATAAGGTTAAGCCGATACGTGCAAGCTTACGGCGGCCAATTTGATCGGCAATGGGGCCAAAAAATAGCATCCCTAATGAATAGCCTGCTAAGTAAATACTCAACGATATTTGTACATTGGGCATATTAGTGTGTAAATCGTTTGCAATTACCAGCATGGCAGGTAAGTACATATCTATCGCCAATGGCGTAATCGCCACTATACTGGCTAATAAAGGCAATAAAATACGGGTATTAAAAGACGAGGCTGAGGCGTCCATGTGTAAACTCAACAATCACTAAAAACAAGGGTTATAGTGTAACAGGGCATTGTATTTGGATAAACTTAGTTTGCCCGCTAAGTTTATCGCCATATTGCTTTTTTTTTAATATAACGGTACATAAAGCAAATATTTTAAATTGGTACTGTGTTTGCTATTCTACAAGCAATAAAAAATTCATTACTTAA
>NZ_JACJDN010000491.1:0-3081 GCF_014163565.1 Pseudoalteromonas sp. SR45-5
CCAAGAATTATTTTGACCAAATTAAGTTTTGGGACAAAGAATTTGTTAGACTGGCTGAAGAAATAAATAAATTAAGATTGGCGTATATAAGTAGGTTTAAGCAGCAATTTTTTGATAAAATGTGTGCAGAATTGACGCTTGTACGTGATTTAGAAATGACCTTTAGCGCAGGCTGGAAAGAGACTGAATCTCTTGCAGATGCGTTAGAGCAAAACTTTGAGCGAGATGCTCGCCAAGGGTTTACAAGTAAAGGCCCTCATAAGGCCGATTTTAGTTTTAGTGTCGCTGGCAACAGTGTGGAGAATACATTCTCACGCGGTCAATTGAAGCTATTATTGTATGCGTTGAAAGTTACGCAAAATAGCTTAATTGAGTCAGAGACAGATAAGCAATCTATATTGCTAATAGATGATCTACCTTCAGAATTAGGCGAAGATACAAAAGAGAAAGTGGGACAATTACTTGCTCACTGCAGTTCTCAAATTTTTATCTCTTCAATTTTATCTGAAAGTATTTCTGCTGTGGTGGAACCCATGCAACGAGAACTACAAATGTTCCACGTGAAACATGGCAACCTAATAACAAGATAAGTGGGATTAACCATGTCTGAGAATTATGACTCGTCGAGTATTAAAGTACTTAAAGGATTAGACGCAGTAAGAAAGCGTCCTGGAATGTATATTGGGGACACCGATGATGGCACAGGCTTACACCACATGGTGTTTGAGGTCGTTGATAACTCGATCGATGAAGCCTTAGCAGGTCATTGTGATGATATTTATGTAACGATTCACTTAGACGGTTCTGTCTCAGTTCGAGATAACGGTCGTGGTATCCCAACTTCTATCCATGAAGAAGAAGGCGTATCTGCAGCCGAAGTTATTATGACGGTACTTCATGCCGGTGGTAAGTTTGATGATAACTCTTATAAAGTATCAGGTGGCTTACACGGTGTTGGTGTTTCTGTTGTAAATGCACTTTCAGAAAAACTAAAACTGACTGTTCGTCGTGAAGGAAAGCTTCATGAGCAGTTTTATACTATGGGTGTTCCAGATGCACCTTTAGCTGTAATTGGTGACTCAGAAACAACTGGTACAGAATTACGTTTTTGGCCAAGCGCTGAAACATTCACAAATTTAGATTTTCATTACGACATTTTAGCTAAGCGTTTACGCGAGCTTTCATTCCTAAACTCAGGTGTGAGCATCATCTTAAATGATGAGCGTGAAGAAAATAAATCTGACCACTTTAAATATGAAGGCGGTATTCAAGCTTTCGTAGAATACTTAAACCGTAATAAAACACCTATACATAAAGGTGTGTTCCATTTTACTCACGAACGTGAAGAAGATGGTATTAGTGTTGAAGTATCAATGCAGTGGAATGATGCATACCAAGAAAACATTTACTGTTTCACAAATAATATTCCACAACGTGATGGTGGTACTCACTTAGCCGGTTTTAGATCAGCGCTAACACGTACACTTAATAACTACATGGAAAAAGAAGGCTTTAACAAAAAAGCTAAAACAACCAGCAATGCTACCGGTGATGATGCCCGTGAAGGCTTAACGGCTGTTGTTAGTGTTAAAGTTCCTGATCCTAAGTTCTCATCACAAACTAAAGACAAGCTAGTATCAAGTGAAGTTAAATCTGCGGTTGAACAAGCAATGGCTGAAAAATTCACTGAGTTTTTACTAGAAAACCCAACTGATGCCAAAATTGTTGTAGGTAAGATTATTGATGCCTCACGTGCACGTGAAGCGGCGCGTAAAGCCCGTGAAATGACACGACGTAAAGGTGCAATGGACTTAGCAGGCTTACCAGGTAAGCTAGCCGATTGCCAAGAAAAAGACCCAGCACAATCTGAACTATATATAGTGGAAGGGGACTCTGCTGGCGGATCAGCCAAGCAGGGACGTAACCGTAAAAACCAAGCTATTCTTCCGCTTAAAGGTAAAATATTAAACGTAGAAAAAGCACGTTTTGATAAAATGCTATCTTCGCAAGAAGTAGCAACACTAATTACTGCATTAGGGTGTGGTATTGGTCGTGACGAATATAACCCTGAGAAATTACGTTATCACCGTATCATCATCATGACCGATGCGGACGTGGATGGTTCTCACATTCGTACGTTACTACTAACATTCTTCTATCGTCAAATGCCTGAAATTGTAGAACGCGGTTATATTTATATTGCTCAACCACCACTTTATAAAGTGAAAAAAGGTAAGCAAGAGCGTTATATTAAAGATGATCCAGCATTAGTAGAGTACTTAACGTCGCTTGCACTTAATAATGCTGCTTTATATCCAAGTGCAGATGCTTCTGCGCTAGAAGGTGAAGCGCTAGAGAAAGTCGTTCACGATTACCAAAATACAGTTAAAGTTATTGAGCGTTTAAAGCGTAAATATCCTAACACGGTAATGGAACGCTTAATCTACCAAACAGAGTTGAAAACTGATGACCTTTCTGACGAAGCTAAAGTAATTGCTTGGACAAAAGAGTTAGTTGATGACCTGATTGCACGTGATGAAGATGCAACTATTTTCCATGCAGGCACAGAGTTTGACGCTGAGCGTAATATGTATTACCCGGTTGTGAATATTCGTCAGCACGGTGTTGATAAAGCACATGTACTTCATTATGACTTTATTGCATCACGTGACTACCAACGCATTGCTGTGACTGGTACTAACATTGCAAACATCCTAAAAGAAGGTGCTTATATTCAACGTGGTGAGAAAACAAAACCTGTTGATAACTTTGTGGATGCTTTGGAATGGTTGATCACAGAATCTAAGCGCGGGATCTACATTCAACGCTATAAAGGACTGGGTGAAATGAACCCAAGCCAGCTTTGGGAAACAACAATGGATCCTAGTGCTCGTCGTATGTTACAAGTAACGATTGAAGATGCTGTTGGCGCGGATCAATTATTTGCCACCTTAATGGGTGACCAAGTAGAGCCTCGTAGAGAGTTTATCGAAACTAACGCTCTACGCGTAGTTAATCTAGACGTGTAAAAATATTACTTACACCGAAAAAGGAGCCTAATGGCTCCTTTTTTATTTTTTC
>NZ_JACJDN010000492.1:0-3063 GCF_014163565.1 Pseudoalteromonas sp. SR45-5
CCAAAACTGTGAGCTCCCCATCCATCGATACATGCTTTAAAAACATTTTCACCAGATTGAGGCCATTGTTGAGTAAACATATCAAAGGGAGCTGACTTTTGATCGCCCACCTTAATTTGATTAAATAAAACTACGTTAGTTTGGGATGTAAACTTATTCATAGCTAGTTTTATAGCATCTGCAGATATAGAGTCATCTATATCTAAATAGACTATATAGTCACCTTTAGCTTGAAGTGCTCCTACACGCCTTGCCTCAGCGGCTCCAGAATTTTTTTGATCAATTATACGTAGGTCGATGTTTTTTCTTTTTAATTTATACAACTGCAACAAAGTGCTATCTTGTGAACCATCGTTTATAACGACCCATTCGATGTTTGTATATGTTTGATTTTTTATACACTCAAAGCACTTTTCTATGAAGTTCATTCCGTTATATACCGGAGTGATAATGGAAACTATTTCATTGGTTTTTTCAAATGGCATTATTTATCTATTGTCCATGTCATTATAAGCCTTATACCAATCAACAAACTGTTGCATACCATACTCAATGTTTGTATTAGGTTTAAAGCCAACTTCTTTTTGTAAGCTATCTATATCTGCAAATGTTGCTGGTACGTCGCCTGCTTGCATTGGCATGTAATTTTTGTCGGCTATTTTACCTGCCGCTTTTTCAATTGACTCTATAAAGGTCATTAATGCGATTGGTTCGTTATTACCAATATTAAATACACGGTATGGTGCTTTACTTGACTCTGGCGAGGTATTGCTATTTGACTGGTCTCTGCTTGGAACTACGTCTTGAATGCGAATAATGCCCTCTACAATGTCGTCTATGTAGGTAAAATCGCGTTTCATTTTTCCGTTATTAAATACTTTAATTTCTCGGTTATTTAATATTGCATCAGTAAATAAGTAAGGGGCCATATCTGGGCGACCCCAAGGGCCATACACTGTAAAAAAGCGCAGCCCTGTTGTTGGCAGGTCGTATAGGTGGCTATAGCTATGCGCCATCAACTCATTTGATTTTTTAGTTGCCGCATATAGCGATACCGGATGGTCTACTGCATCGTCAGTCGAAAATGGCATTTTTTCGTTCATACCATAAACAGAGCTTGATGATGCATATACTAAATGCTGTACTTTATTGTGGCGACACCCTTCTAAAATAGTAGCAGTGCCCACTAAATTAGAGTCAATGTAGGCCATTGGATTCTCTATTGAGTAACGCACACCAGCTTGTGCTGCTAAGTGGATAACGCGGTCAAACTTTTCATCTTTAAATAAATTTGCTATGCCGTCTCTGTCTGCTAAATCCATTTTTACAAAACGAAATTGCGTAAGGTGTTTAATACGCTCAAGCCTTGCATGTTTTAATGCCGGATCGTAATAATCGTTTAGGTTATCTAGACCTACTACTTCGTGGCCATCGTTACATAAGCGTTCAGCCACAAAGTTACCGATAAAACCTGCGGCACCAGTTACAAGATATTTCATTTGTAAGAATCCTTTAAATTTACTTTATTTAATTTCAGGCACTGCTATTTTGGCTTTTAAATATTACCGTTAAATACAAATTAAATTTGGTTGTGATTTATAAAAACAAGTTACGAAACTAGTTTTTTAACTGCTTTGGTAAACTCTTCACCCATATGGCTTGATTGCATTGCATATTCTACGTTGGCAAGCATATAGCCTAATTTAGAACCACAATCGTGCGACTGGCCTTTTAAGTGGTATGCTTCGAGTGTTTCTAAGTGGCGCAATTGGAGTAAAGCATCGGTAAGTTGTATTTCGCCGCCTGCACCTGGTGGGGTGTACTCTAGTAAATCCCAAATAGTAGGCGATACAACATAACGGCCTGTAATAGCAAGGTTGCTTGGCGCTTCATCGGTATCTGGTTTTTCTACCATGTTTTTAATTGTTGCGTTTTCGCCCGCGTTAATTTTTATACCCGCTAGGTCAACCACACCATATTGGTGTACTTGCTCTTTTGGTACTGGCTCTACCATTACTTGGTTGTGGCCTGTTTGGTCGAAACGGTCGATCATTTGGCTTAAATTATCGGTTTTTGGGTTTGATTTATATTTATCAATAATTACGTCAGGTAACATTACTGCAAATGGGTTGTTGCCTACTATTGGGCGCGCCGCTAAAACAGCATGGCCTAAACCAAGTGGAGCAGATTGACGAACCGAAATTACGGTTACATCTTTTGGTACTATTGAGCGCACTTCTTCTAGCAGGCTACGCTTTACACGTGCTTCTAGTGTGGCTTCTAGCTCAAAGCTAGTATCAAAATGGTTTTCGATTGAGTTTTTTGAAGCGTGAGTAACAAGTATTATTTCTTTAATACCTGCTTGTACGGCTTCATTAACTACGTATTGAATAAGTGGTTTGTCTACCAGAGGCAGCATTTCTTTTGGAATGGCTTTTGTGGCTGGTAACATACGTGTTCCAAGGCCAGCTACAGGTAATACGGCTTTTAAAACTTTCACTTTAATTCCTTTCATTATTATTTTGTAAATATATAAAGAAGAAACTAAAGTTTACTTCCATATAACGTGCTTCACATACCTTGTGTTAGGATTATTATACACGCCATACTATTTGACTCAATAAATAAAACATCCTTTTAGGTTGTTTTTTTGTTAACTTTATGTTGCACCAAACTGGTCGGGTTGAGTCATATTGGGGCATCTCATTCTTTATGATGATCTACCTTTTTAAAAGTAATAATACTATACTGATTAATGTCGTTTATTAGGGATTACCAACTTAAGGAACATTTGTGCGCTTAGGGCTTTGCATTTTATTTATTGTCTCGTTTTTTGTATGCGCACAAGATATGCTTTTGTATTTGCGTAATAGCGATATTATTACCCGTGCACAGCAACAGTATGGCAACGAAGGTCATAAACGAATTAAAGATTGGCTTAACTTTATTGATGACTCGACTGATGAAAGCGAATGGAAAAAAATTCACCTTGTTAACGATTTTTTTAATAAAAACATTAAATACAAAAGCGATGAAGATCTTTGGCAGCAAAAAGATTACTGG
>NZ_JACJDN010000493.1:0-3061 GCF_014163565.1 Pseudoalteromonas sp. SR45-5
AAACCTTAGTCAGTCTAGCAAATTATACGGTTTAGAATAACTAAATTAGTCAACTTATTGAAGGATGTAGAAGTATGGCTTGTGGTAAAGTTAAATGGTTCAACAACGCCAAAGGTTTTGGTTTCATCGTAGAAGACGGCTGCGAGAATGATATCTTCGCTCATTACTCAACAATTGTAATGGACGGCTATAAAACGCTTAAAGCTGGTCAAGATGTAACATTCGAATTAGAACAAGGGCCTAAAGGCCTACACGCTAAAAATATTGCCCCAGATGGTGACATTATTGAGTGACGATTGTTTTTTTCGACTAAAGCGAGCGACCTTTTAAGATCCTCGCTTAATTCCTTAAGCATACTAACTTATCTCTTCTTCTCTTATTTATTGCCTCTTTTCATTCAAATTCAACCCTTTTCCTTGAATTTATTTTATATACCCCAATGTTCTAAGAGTTGATTGTTTAACTGCTTATTGGGCATGCTCAAACTCTAGCCCTTTTTATTTAAGCTTGTTACACTCTTGGTGCTAAAAATTGCGCATAACACCTTATCGCCTCTTTTATATGTACTAGGCTAAAGGCTGATTTATTTTTGTTAATTTTTTAGCTATAAATACGATTCCAGTTCGTCAGGTGTGACTATTCTGCTTTTATAAAAGAGCAACGCTGAGTACCAACACCTAACAAACTATTCATTACGAGCGTACGTGTTCATTAACTTGTTTAATAATATGTACTCACTCATAAGTAATGATTTTCTTTGCATTGTTGAATAAGACCTTATCGGTCGACTATCTAGGAATGATGATGACATCAAAAATTATCTATACAAAAACGGACGAAGCTCCGGCACTAGCAACTTATTCGTTGCTACCGATCATCCAAGCATATACAAATGCGGCCGGTGTTGAAGTTGAAACTCGCGACATTTCATTAGCAGGTCGTGTAATTGCTAGCTTCCCTGATTATTTAACAGAAGAACAACGCATTGGTGATGCACTTGCTGAACTTGGCGAGCTTGCTAAAACACCAGAAGCAAACATCATCAAATTACCAAACATCAGTGCATCTGTACCACAGCTTCGCGCTGTAATTAAAGAGCTTCAAGCAAAAGGTTACGCTCTTCCAGAATACCCTGTGGAACCTAAAAATGATGAAGAAAAAGCAATTCAAGCGGCTTACGACAAAATTAAAGGTAGTGCAGTAAACCCTGTACTACGTGAAGGTAACTCAGATCGTCGCGCGCCAGGCTCTGTAAAAGAATATGCACGTAACAACCCACATTCAATGGGTGCGTGGAGCAAAGATTCTCAGTCTTACGTTGCAAGTATGAGCGAAGGCGATTTCTTCGGTTCAGAAAAATCAGTAACTGTTGATACAGCCACTGATGTGCGTATTGAACATGTTGCAACTAACGGTGACGTTACTGTTCTTAAACAAAGCACACCTCTTTTAGCTGGCGAAGTTATTGATGCATCAAGCATTAGCGCTTCTAAGCTTCAAGCTTTCTTAGCTGCAGAAATTGACGCTGCTAAAGAAAAAGGTGTTTTGTTCTCGCTTCACATGAAAGCGACAATGATGAAAGTATCTGATCCAATCATCTTCGGTCACGCTGTTAAAGTTTTCTACAAAGATGTATTTGCTAAACACGGTGAGCTTTTTGAAGAGCTAGGTGTTGATGTAAATAATGGTTTAGGCGACGTATATTCTAAAATCCAAACATTAGACGATGCTAAGCGCGAAGAAATTGAAGCAGATATTCAAGCTGTTTACGCTAACCGCCCTGCTATTGCTATGGTTGATTCTGACCGTGGTATTACTAACTTACACGTACCAAGTGACGTGATCATCGATGCATCTATGCCTGCAGCAATCCGTTCAAGCGGTCAAATGTGGAATAACGATGGTAAATTACAAGACACTAGCTTTGTAATTCCTGATCGCTGTTACTCAAGTGTTTACCAAGCAACTATCGATTTTTGTAAAGAAAATGGCGCGTTTGATCCAACAACAATGGGTAGCGTTCCAAATGTTGGCCTTATGGCTCAAAAAGCTGAAGAATACGGTTCACACGACAAAACATTTGAAGCAAAAGCGGACGGTTCTATCCGTGTTGTTGATGCAAATGGTAATACATTACTTGAGCACAGTGTTGAGCAAGGCGATATCTGGCGTATGTGTCAGGTTAAAGACGCACCAATTCAAGATTGGGTTAAGCTTGCAGTAAATCGTGCACGCGCAACAGGCGTTCCAGCTATTTTCTGGTTAGACGAAAACCGTGCACATGATGCGCAGCTAATCAAAAAAGTAAATAAATACCTACCAGATCACGATACAGCTGGCCTAGATATTCAAATTTTAGCACCGCTTGAAGCAACATTGTTCTCACTAGCGCGTATTAAAGAAGGTAAAGACACTATTTCTGTAACAGGTAACGTTTTACGTGATTACCTTACAGATTTATTCCCAATTTTAGAGTTGGGTACAAGTGCTAAAATGCTTTCAATTGTTCCACTTATGAACGGTGGTGGCTTATTTGAAACTGGCGCGGGTGGTTCTGCACCTAAGCATGTTCAACAATTCGAAAAAGAAAACCACTTACGTTGGGATTCTTTAGGTGAATTTTTAGCACTTGCTGCATCACTTGAGCACTTAAGCGTAACTGCTGGTAACAACAAGGCACAAGTACTTGCTGATACCCTAGATAAAGCAACAGGCACGTTCCTTGCTGAAAACAAATCGCCTTCACGTAAAGTGAAAGAAATTGATAACCGTGGTTCTCATTTCTTCCTATCTTTATTCTGGGCACAAGAACTTGCTAAGCAAGATGATGACAGTGAACTTAAAGCACAGTTTACTCAAATCGCTAGCGACCTTGAGTCTAATAAAGAGCAAATCGTAAGTGAGCTTAACGATGCGCAAGGCCCTGCAGTTGATTTAGGCGGTTACTTCCAGCCTAACGATGATGCAGCCTTTAAAGCGATGCGTCCAAGCACTACATTTAATGATATTCTTGCTAAATTAGCATAAATACCGGTTTAAATTTAAAAGCCGCTTACTTGCA
>NZ_JACJDN010000494.1:0-3058 GCF_014163565.1 Pseudoalteromonas sp. SR45-5
GTTTATTTATGTTGTTAATATTCAATGGGTTATTTTTATTTTGTCAGTGTAGTCTAACCGATGGAAAATAATCCTTACACTTATAAAACTAAAAATTAAGCTGTTTTTAGTTGACGTTGGCGTAAACGTTAGTATTGTGTAAGGGTATTAAATAATAAATGAATACTAAATTAATAGAGCAAATATACTAACAACTATTTGCATATAAATACAATGGAGTTAGTTATGACTTTAGAATCAGTGGTAATTGTAGCAGCAAAACGCACCCCAATGGGTGGTTTTATGGGAGCGTTAAGTGATGCGCAGTCTACCGAGCTTGGCGCTACCGCCATTGCAAGTGTACTCACACAAACTGGTTTGGCTAATGATGCAATAGACGAAGTAATTATGGGCTGCGTATTACCAGCAGGCCTTGGACAAGCACCCGCACGCCAAGCAATGTTAAAAGCTGGCCTTGCACTTAGCACTGGCGCTACAACAATTAACAAAGTATGTGGCTCTGGTTTAAAAGCGGCCATGCTTGCAAACGATTTAATTAAAGCAGGCTCTATTCAATCTGCTATTGCCGGTGGCATGGAGAGCATGACAAACGCACCGTACTTTATTCCAAAAGCGCGTGGTGGAATGCGTATGGGACATGGCGAAATAAAAGATCACATGATGAGCGATGGCCTTGAAGATGCTTACGACAACAAAGCAATGGGTTGTTTTGCACAAGACACCGCCGACGAATACGGCATTGGCCGCGAGCAAATGGATGCGTTTGCATTAGGCTCATTAAGTAAAGCTAAAGCCGCGATACAAAATGGTAGCTTTGATAACGAAGTTGCACCCCATACAATGCAAACACGCAAAGGCGATGTAACAGTATCGATTGATGAGCAACCAGGCAACGCCCGCCCAGAAAAAATTCCTACCTTACGTGCTGCTTTTAAAAAAGACGGCACTATTACAGCGGCTAATTCATCGTCAATTTCAGATGGTGGCGCAGCGCTTATATTAATGAGCGAATCAAAAGCAAAAGAGCAGGGCTTAACACCGCTTTGTAAAATTGTAGCGCACAGCACGCATTCTCAAAAACCAAGTGAATTTACAGTAGCGCCAGTAGGGGCTATGAACAGCGTGCTTGAAAAAGCAGGTTGGGCTGTAAACGATGTTGATCTTTGGGAAATTAACGAAGCATTTGCCATGGTAACCATGCTGGCTATTAACGAGTTAAAACTTGATGAAAGCAAAGTAAACGTTAACGGCGGTGCATGTGCATTGGGTCATCCAATTGGTGCAAGCGGCGCGCGTATTTTAGTAACGCTTATTCATGCCCTTAAAAACCGAGGCCTTAAAAAAGGCATTGCGTCTTTATGTATTGGTGGCGGTGAAGCGGTTGCTATGGCCGTAGAAGCGTATTAACTAGGTATTAAATAGTTATAAGAAAGCTGTACGAATAACTATAAAAGCGCTGCACTAATAATACTAACAAAGCGGCGCTACCAATTTTAAAAGAGAACACACAACTCACACACTAGGATTTAATCATGCACCAAGTACCACTACTTATAAATGGCGAATTTATTCAATCAGCATCAAAAGAGCTTATCGATGTTATAAACCCAGCAACTCAAGAAGTACTTGCACAAGTGCCATGTACCACAGAATTAGAAATGGACGCGGCAATTGCCTCAGCTTCTGAGACGTTTAAAACATGGAAAGACGTACCTATTACTGAACGTGCTCGCATTATGATGAAGTACGCGGCGCTATTAAAAGAACATCATGATGAGCTTGCTACCATTATTTGCCATGAATTGGGTAAAACATTTGAAGATGCAAAAGGCGATGTTTGGCGCGGTATTGAAGTAGTAGAACAAGCAGCAAACGCACCATCATTAATGATGGGTGAAACAATGGAAAACGTAGCGCGTAAAATCGATACGTATTCTTACATGCAGCCACTTGGCGTATGTGCGGGCGTAACACCATTTAACTTTCCTGCAATGATCCCACTTTGGATGTTCCCGCTGGCTATTGTGTGTGGTAACACCTTTATTTTAAAACCGTCAGAGCAAGATCCACTTACACCAATGCGCTTAGCTGAGCTATTTATTGAAGCCGGCGCACCAAAAGGCGTATTACAGGTTGTTCATGGTACAAAACCACAAGTAGACCGCTTACTAGAAGATAAAGCAGTGCGTGCTATTTCGTTTGTAGGCTCGTGTGGTGTAGGTGCTTATATTTATTCTAAAGGCACACAAAATCTTAAACGCGTGCAAGCGTGTGTTGGCGCTAAAAACCACATGGTTATTATGCCTGATGCAAGTAAATCGCACGTTGTAAACAACCTAGTAGGCGCATCTGTCGGTGCTGCTGGCCAGCGTTGTATGGGTATTTCGGTTGCTGTGTTTGTAGGTCAAGCAAGTCAGTGGGTAGATGAAATAAAAGCAGGCTTTGAAAATGTACGCCCAGGCGTGTGGGATGATGCAAACGCGGCATACGGTCCACAAACATCAAAAGCAGCAAAGGCACGTATTTTATCACTCATTGCTGGTGGTAAAGAGCAAGGCGCTACCTGTTTAATTGATGGCTCTGACTTTACGGTTGAAGGGTATGAGCAAGGTAACTGGGTTGGTCCGACGTTATTTACCGATGTAACCAAAGAGATGGATTTATACAAAGAAGAAATATTTGGTCCAGTACTAGCGTGTATGTTTGTAGACACGCTTGAAGAGGCAATCGCCCTTATTAACGACAGCCCTTACGGTAACGGTACCTCGTTATTTACGTCAAGCGGCGCAGTGGCTCGTAAATTCCAACACGAAATTGAAGTAGGCCAAGTAGGTATTAATGTGCCAATTCCGGTGCCACTTCCGTTCTTTTCATTCACTGGTTGGAAAGGCTCGTTTTACGGCGATACTCACACGTACGGTAAGCAAGGTATTCGCTTTTACACAGAAACTAAAACAATTACATCACGTTGGTTTGAAGACGACATTGCGTCGGGCCCAAACATGAGTATTAACTTAAAATAATCGTAATTAAAAAATGAGTAAATAAAAGAATAATT
>NZ_JACJDN010000495.1:0-3056 GCF_014163565.1 Pseudoalteromonas sp. SR45-5
CAAAACGATCCCGACCACTTTTTTTAGCTAAATATAAGGCTTGATCAGCGCGCTTCATTACTTTATCTAAAGGCTCATTAGGCATCTGCATTGCAACACCTATACTTACTGTTAGGTGACGAGAGTTTTGAATATTTATGGTGTGCGCAAGGTCAATTAATTGCTGCGAAAAATTACACGCTTGCATCACATTATTTGTAGGAAAGTAGCCACCAAATTCTTCACCACCGAGGCGAGCAAATTTGTTTTGGTGCGTAAAAGCATTGTCGTATTTAATTGCTAGTTCTTTAAGCATTACATCACCAACATCATGACCAAACTCATCATTGATTGCTTTAAAGTGGTCTATATCGATAATTAAAATAACGTAAGGTGAGTGCTGAGCATCTTTAGCGTGCTGATAAAAATAACGTCTATTATGTACCTTGGTTAAATCGTCAATAATGAGCTCACGCGCTAATCGGTTATTAATACTTTGTACAAAGCGCATAGTTTTAAATAAACCATAGGAAGTTAAAAGCATGCCGCTGGTTCTGCATAAGTCCTCAAAATAAATACTTATCCAATAAGGTTGCACAACTAACTCATCAAGCACGTCTGCCGTGGTGCCAATGCTCCATAGTAATAAACCAAAACTAGAAAAAATATATGCTTTTTTAGATAGCTCAGAGCATTGAACCATCCAAAACAGAAATATAATGACAATTAAATTAATAAAATCGGTAGTAAAACCGTACACATTGTTTTGAACTTGTAAGGGAGGAAAGTTAGTTAGGGAGTAGGCTGAAAAAATAGCAATATAGATCAATAAAGCTAAACTTAAAACTTTATTGATCAAAGGCATTTTATAAAAGTTAGAAAGTTTAACGGTAAGTTTTACTGTTTCAATCATATTAATTGCTAGGTTTTTCAGCACTTCATTTGAAAACTATAGCACAATAATAAAAACCACCACGAAGATGAAAAACTTAATCCCCCCAAATTTAAACTCAAACTACGGTACTAAGTCCCCACAATCCCAACACTAAAATAGTAATGCCAATCATCGCTTTAGTTTTATGTTTACTAATAATTCGCTCAGCTTCATTACCGGCATAATAAACAATAATAGCCAGGCCAAAGTAACGAATAGAACGCGCAATACCTGAGGCCAATAAAAATAGCCAAATAGAGTACTTAGTCGCGCCTGCTGCAAGCATCGCTATTTGAAACGGAATAGGCACAATGCCCAGTGTTATTACAAACCAAAAACCTTGATCTTGCATTTTTTGTTTAACGTTTTCAAATTGCTCAGGGCTCGAAAGTGTATTAATAATCCAATCGCCAACCGCATCAAATAAATAATAACCCAATGCATAACCAAACAATGCGCCCACTATGCAGCCTAAGGTCGCCATTAATGCTATAAGCCATAGCTTTTCTCGACGAGCTTGCATAAGAGGCACAAGCACTGCTTCAAGTGGAATAGGAACTATGGTTGACTCTAAAAACGACGCCACTGTAATACCGCTAAGCATATGTTTAGAGTCAATAAAATTACGCGTTTTTTCTTTTAGCTTTTTTTGAATGGCCATAGTAAATCCTTTTCACTTATCAGTAAGAACAAGATTATTCAATGCGCTAATAATTACATATTTAGGTTAATACACGCTGAAAACAGTGTACTAAATTTATCAGGTCCTAGGGCGTATTGATCTTTGTGGATTGAAATTTGTTCAATCCAAGGAAGATTAAATCGCGGCGCGAGGTTTGTAGCCTAGTGGGCTCGGTAACTGCTCCTGCGTTACCCTACTGGCTTACATCCATGTAAGAATAAGTAAAAATCGAGCAAAGCTTCCGCGTCCTGCTCACGCCCCTTACCTACATCCATGTAGGCAAAAAAAGAGTTAATCGTCCCTAGAAAGAACCCAGAGGGCAGCGCATGTTTGGTATTTATGCTGCGTTATCGCCTTATTTATGGGGAATAACCACACTACATAGGCTCTGCCTTGCCTAAAAACCAAACACACAGCTGCAAATTCAACCACCAATGTTCAATACGCCCTACTGCATTAACAAATTAGTAATATCCATAAGAATATTTTATTATGTGTCAATGCAGTTAAATACCTACCAAAGCAGTTAAAAACTTATGCAAAGTGCGCGTTTTATTCCCTTTAGAAAGCAAGATATTGTTGATATGTGTAGCCAAGAGCTCAATAACAACACACAACAAACATCGTTTAAACAATTTTGCGATTTACTAGCAAGCCTTATTCATTACGATTATCACTCAACACTTGAATCACTTAAAAACAACTACGCACCGTTTGATCCCAACAGTGACACGCGATCATTAGCTCCAGTATCGGAGGATCAAAAAGCGCAGTGCCAACGTGATTTTGCTAAAGATTTTGCTAAGGTACTTAATGCAGCTAACTTTGAAGTGATCACCAATGAAGACTTACAAGATGCATTGAACGAAGAGTCACTATTTAAAGTGCGCCTTGAGGTTGAATTTGATGACTTTGAAGAAGTGGTTTTTTATCGCCGTGGCGAGTCGCAACTCACTGAAACCATAACCAGCTTTTGGGGCCTTCGTAAAAAACCGCTGCACTTTACTAATTACGACCGAGTAGCCGTGTTTATTCGCTTTAAAGATAGTGCTTATTTTGAAGCTAAAAATAAAACGCCTTTAGGGTTTGAGCCAAGTTCGACCATAGTTAAGCTGTTTCAAAATGTGCCAAAAGCCGATCTCGAAATGCTATTTCCTAACAGTGAAGTACGCATGCGCCCTATTGATAAAGCAATTATTGGCTCATCGGCTTTAATTGGCGGTGCGGTGGTACTTATAACTAAGCTTGGTGCATCAATTTTATTATTGCTTGCTCTGTTTGCTTTTTGGGGTGGCTTTAGAAGTGAAGCTGTCGAAATGACGCAACAACACTTTGTTACCTTTGCTATTGGCATGGGGGTATTTGGCAGCTTTATTTTTAAAGAATGGAGTAAGTTTAAAAACCGTAAAATTAAATTTATGAAAGCGCTTAGCGATAACCTCTACTTTAAAAACCTTGATA
>NZ_JACJDN010000496.1:0-3052 GCF_014163565.1 Pseudoalteromonas sp. SR45-5
ATAAATTCTTCTTGCTCGCCTTGTTTATTATCGATTACTGCCGCGCCAATTGCGCTTGTAAAAACAACACCAAAGTTACTGTAATTTTGCTTAACCATCATTTCTACACCTGCAGATGTAATGCTGCTATCGCCATTAAATTCTGATTTTATAAACATACCGGTGTTAGGCATGTCATTACCGAGCAAAAGCCTTGCGTTAGCATTTTGGCTAAATGATAAAAGCGTGCTTAATAAAACAAAAAGAGGAAGTATGTGTTTCAAAAAAGTTAACCCATTAATGATGAAAAGTTACCAGAGCTGTAATTATAAATACATAACTTAGTATTGCATGTAATTAAATGTATAAATTTGTTTAATAGTTACTCAGCTATGCCAAAGTAAGGTGTTTAAAATAAAACCAACTAAAAAAAGGCATAAATAATTATATACATTTTAAAACGTAAAGTAGCGATTTTAGGCACGATTATTGGTTCGTAACTTATTTAAATATATAGAAAAAATCCAAGCGTATTAGACTAAGGTCTATAGGTTAATTTTCTTCACTTATTAGGTTTGTTTTAATCGTTTGTAGGGGTTGTGTTAATTCTCTAAAGTTCAGTTGTCGGCAACAAGTACGACTTAACTTACAGGAAATTAATCATGAAATTTACACTTATCAAAACTATCGCTCTTAGCTCACTATTAACATGTTCAGCTACTGCAATGGCTGATCAAAGTGATTACAAATTAATGGTTATTGAAACTGCAACAGCGCCACAGCCACTTGAGCAATCATTTAATAGCTGCGCACTGAATGTTAAGTCAAAAAATTACGCTGAAGCTGAAGCAATTTGTACTAAAGCAATCGCGCTTTTAAAAGACGCAGATGGTCCTAAATTTAAAGTACGCCAACTTACATCGTTTGCATTAAGCAACCGTGGTGTTGCACGTTTAAAAGCGAATAACGACACTGCTGGCCTTGCTGATTTATACGAAGCAAATGAAATGTCTAAAAGTGCAATGGTATCGCATAACTTAACTCGCGCTAAAGAAGACTTATCTTTGATAAGCGCTTTATAAAATACTTAAAAAAGTATGATATAAAATAGCGAGAGTAAAAAAGCCCATGTTAGGTTAATTCCTAACATGGGCTTTTTTGTTTTATTTAACGCGTGAGTTAATACTTTGAAAGACGTTAATTGAGTAGGGTGTGTATTTATAATTAATATTTTGGGTATGCTTGTTTAGGCTACACGAATATAATACGAGATAACCGTATAAAAAATAATAACCTTTCTGCTTTGCTTATTATGAGCAAGGCATCATTAAATAAATATTGAGATTTAAACCATGGCACCAGGAACCAGCCTAAGCGTACTTGAAATAAGTGCGATATTTTTATCAATTACCGCGTTACTCACCTATGTAAACCATCGCTTTATTGGCTTGCCAACAACCATTGGCGTTATGGTTATTTCGATGCTTTTATCTATCGGCGCTATATTTTTGGGCTTTTTAGGGTTTGATGATCTTATAGATTACGAAGTGAGCTTACTCGATCAATTAGATTTTACTGAAGTTTTGCTCGATGGCATGCTCTCTATGCTGCTGTTTGCTGGGGCGCTACATGTAAATGTTAGCGATTTAAGGCGCTATAAGTTGCCAATAGGTATTTTGGCCTGTGTTGGTACGTTGCTATCAACTGTTATTATTGCTGGTGCGCTTTATTTAGTGCTTCCTTTGCTTGGTTTTGATTTAGCATTTATTTGGTGTTTACTGTTTGGCGCATTAATTTCGCCAACCGATCCGATTGCGGTAATGGGAATTTTACAATCTGCGGGGGCGCCTAAAAGTATTGAAACCGTGATTGCAGGTGAATCGTTGTTTAACGATGGTATAGGCGTGGTTATTTTTGTGCTTTTATTGGGTGTTTTATCAAGTGGTGATATTCCTACAACTTATTATGTAGCACACACGCTGGCGGTTGAAGCCGGTGGCGGTATTGTTTTTGGTTTGGTATTAGGTGGTATTTTATATTACTTACTTAAAAGTATTGATAGTTACCAAGAAGAAGTACTACTTACTTTAGCGGGCGTTATTGGTGGTTATGCACTGGCAAGCCATTGGCATTTGTCGGGCCCACTTGCAATGGTAATGATGGGGTTAATGGTGGGTAATCATGGTCGCAGTATGGCTATGAGCGACAAAACACGCCATTACGTTGATTTATTTTGGGAGCTGATTGACGAAATTTTAAATGCCATTTTATTTGTACTCATAGGGCTTGAAGTCGTCATGATTGCATTTTCGAGTAATTTGTTTATTGCTGGTGGCTTAACAATTTTAATAGCGTTAATGGCACGTTTAATTGTTGTGGGTATAACAACCACTACATTTAATAAGCAATTAGAGTTGCCATCTGGTGCGTGGAAAGTTTTAACCTGGGGTGGCTTGCGTGGTGGTATTTCGGTTGCACTGGTATTGCAACTACCTGATGGGAACGAGCGCGATATTTTATTGGCTCTCACTTATGCGGTTGTGGTGTTTTCTATTTTAATTCAGGGTTTGAGTATTGGTAAAGTAGCCAAAACTATCCGTTAAATATAATTCTTTAAAAAGCGTGTGAAATAGCTGTATTTCACACGCTTTTTATTTTTCTTATAAGAAAAGGGCAATTAAAACGTAAAACTGAGCTGCACACCGCTGTAAATATGTTCTTGTGCTTCCCAGTAGTCGCCATCTATTTGGCGTGCTCGGGTAAATACTTCTATTTTAAATGGCTTAAAGTGATAACCCGCACCTATACCTGCGTAGCCGTCTATGTCGTTGTTCGATTTTTCTATTTGGTAGGTGTTGTCGCCCCTATCGTTTTTAAAGGCGAGTTCGAACAGATCTAAGCCAAGCTCGGCGTATATAAAAAAGTCATTAAAATAACCAAGCTTCATGCCGTTGTCCCACGTTATAAATTCTTCTTGCTCGCCTTGTTTATTATCGATTACTGCCGCGCCAATTGCGCTTGTAAAAACAACACCAAAGTTACTGTAATTTTGCTTAACCATCATTTCTACACC
>NZ_JACJDN010000497.1:0-3048 GCF_014163565.1 Pseudoalteromonas sp. SR45-5
ACCGCAATAATAGATCATTAATTCAATGCAATTGATATAAAAGGTTTTTGTAAAACTCCTAAACACCTTTTTTGCTTCTTAATTTAAGAATTTCTTTTATTTTTAGATGGAGCAGGTGATGAACCACGCTGTAAGTATTAAAGCCGTATTATGTAGTGTTGTGTTATTTAGCACAGCTGTTAATGCGCAAAACAATTCAAATAACCTAAATATCGATACGCTAAAGCAAGCCCGCAATGAGCAAACGCTTAGCTTAACGCAAGCGCTTAATTATGCACTAACGCATGAGTCATGGCTAAAAGCGAGTGGCTACCAAGAAGATGCCGCAATAGCACAAAGTATTGCCGCAGGCACCTTACCCGATCCTGTTTTAACGGTTGGCTTACTTAACTTACCTACTAACGGTTATGCGTTTGATCAAGAAGGGATGACGCAGCTTAAAGTCGATTTGAGCCAAAAGTTTAGCCGAGGGAATAGTTTAGCGCTTAAACAAAAGGCATTAGCTCAGTCTGCTCAACAATATTCTTGGCAGCGCGCCGATCGCTTAGCACAAGTAAAAGCAATTGTGATTGAGTCGTGGTTAAACGCGTATCGTGCTCAGCGAAGTATTGCTTTAATTGAGCAAGATAAAGGGCTATTTACTCAGCTTATTGAAGTTACCGAAGCAAGCTACGCAAGTACCTTAGGTAAAACACGCCAGCAAGATATTATTCGTGCGCAATTAGAACTCACTCGCCTTGAAGATAAGTTGGTTATGCTTGAGCAGCAATTTGAAAGTGCTAAAAACCGTTTAGCACAGTGGTTACCTATGAATATGCTTATGCAGCCTTTAAATGCCGAATTTACTAAAACCACAGGGCTGGTTGATTTTGCAAACCTTGAATTTGATAAATTAATACAGTTGCTTATGGCGCATCCCGCAATTATTGCGATAGAAAAAACCGTCACCGCAAAGCAAACCGAAGTTGCACTCGCCAAGCAAAGTTACAAACCTCAAATGGGCGTTAATGTGGGTTATGGTTACCGAGATGAAACGCCTATGGGGGAGTCGCGAGCTGATTTACTTTCAGTAGGATTTAGCATTGATTTGCCATTGTTTACTGATAACAGACAAGATCAACAGGTTAAATCGGCTATTGCTAGTGCAGAAGCTACTAAAACACAAAAGCTGGTGGCGCTTCAAAAACTCAAAGGCATGTACTTTAAGGAGTTTAGCCAACTCGCTCGTTTGCAAAAACGCGATGCGCTTTATCAAAATACGTTATTACCGCAAATGTCAGAGCAATCTCAAGCAACACTTAATGCTTATACGCGCGACGATGGGGATTTTTCTGACGTGATGCGCGCGCGCATTGGTGAACTTAACGCCAAAATAGACGCGCTTAATATTCAAGTAGATCAGCATATTATTACCGCTCGTCTTAATTATTATGCAAGTAGCTTAGACCCCCAAGTAATGAGCGATAAAACTGGAGAATTACATAATGAATACTAATTTAAAGTTACTTGTTGCTGCCTTAGTCGGTGCGGGCGCATTTGCGTTAATTGGCGCCTTAGTGATGCAGTTTTTACCTAGCAGCTCGGCAATGAATGAACATGCTGAAAAACAGCCCTTATATTGGGTAGCCCCTATGGATAGTAATTACAGGCGTGACGCGCCAGGGCTGTCGCCAATGGGAATGGATTTAGTCCCTGTATATGAAAGCGATAGCAACGCTCAGGATGGACTAGGTGCAGTAACTATTTCGCCTGCAGTCATCAATAACTTGGGTGTAAGAACTGCCAAAGTAGAGCTTAAAACACTTCACAGCGATATAAATACTGTGGGTTATGTGCAATATAACCAAGACCAACTTATTCACATTCATCCGCGTGTAGAGGGCTGGATTGAAAGTTTATATGTTAAAGCGCAAGGTGCACAAGTTAAAGCCGGTGAGCCTTTATATACTTTGTATTCCCCACAATTGGTGAATGCACAGGAAGAATTTTTATTGGCGGTTAATCGTAATAATACCGTGTTAATTCGCGCAGCAAAGGCACGTTTAGAGTCGTTAAATGTGTCTGATGGATTTATCGAGCGCTTACAAAAAAATAAAAAGATAATGCAAAATATTACTTTTTACGCAAAGCAAAGTGGTGTGGTAGATGAGCTAACAGTACGAGAAGGCTTTTACGTTAAACCAGGCACATCAATGATGAGTATTGCTCAGCTTGATGAAATTTGGGTAGAGGCAGAAGTATTCGAGCGCCAATCAGAACAAGTGAGCGTGGGCTTGCCCGTTACAATGACGCTTGATTACTTAAAAGGTCAAAAGTGGGAAGGTAAGGTTGATTACATTTACCCCGCGCTTGATGCTAAAAACCGAACTTTGCGTGTAAGACTCAGGTTTGAAAATGCAGATCATCGGTTAAAACCAAATATGTTTGCACAAGTGAGCATTCACGCTAAGGCGAGTAAAGCGCAATTTACAGTCCCTAAAGAAGCGGTAATTCGCACGCAGCATCAAAACCGTGTGGTTATTGCATTAGGTGAGGGTCGTTTTAAATCGGTAGAAGTCGAAGTTGGGCAAATTAATAGTAATGAAGCGGTCATTTTGTCAGGTGTAAAGACAGGTGACACGGTAGTGACCTCAGCGCAATTTTTAATAGATTCTGAGTCAAGTAAGAGCTCCGACTTTAAACGAATGGAAATACCTAGTTCTGGTATCAGCTCAGGTATGAGTTCGGATTCTGGTTCAGACTCAAATATGAACATGGATATGCAGCCACAAAGCGCCACGGTTAACGGCACTATTAATGCCATAGATACACAAAATCGCATTATTAATATTAGTCGAGAGGCCATTGAAAAATGGAATCGAGAACCCGCCACAATGGACTTTGTATTAGCGCCAGATATTGATATTAGTCAGTTTGAAAATGCCCAGTATATTAATTTTACTTTTAGCATTATTAACGATGAATTTGTAATTACTAAAGCGCAAAACGCAGAGCTGATTGATCATTCTACTATGCAACCTATGCAACCTATGCAACCTATGCAACCTA
>NZ_JACJDN010000498.1:0-3040 GCF_014163565.1 Pseudoalteromonas sp. SR45-5
TGCCTGTAATTTAGTAACTTAACCCAATGAGTAATACTAATTCGCTTAATTAAATGATCTATTTTGAGGGCGGAAAAACGTGTTGATAGCTAGGCAAAAAATTCGCTATTTAGTTGTTCTCAGCAATTGCTCCTGCATTGCTCTACCTTCTGCATCCATGCAGTCATAAATGAGAGTTTTTTAACGCAGGTAGCGACATGTTTAGCCCCGCAAAATGATTAAGTATTATTGCACATTGGTATAATACTTAATAAGGTTATAAAGCCTAAAAACACAGGTGTGAATGAGTGAAATGTATTTGGCTGCATTTTTTTGTTGAATCACCGCAGTTTCCTCATTATAAAAAATTTAGTTGATATAATTTATATAATTAAGGCGTTTGTTAGAGAATTTTATGTTTGCAAGTTTACTCATTTTATCTGCAAGTGTGGCGTATGACGCACACTTACCTCCACTCATTGAGTGGCAGGGGAAAAGCGTAGAGCTTTTACAAAAACAAGGGCCGTTAACTACTGACTTTGAGTTATCTGCAGGTGAAGCGTCGCCCGATTATGCAAATACAATGGCATTTGTAGATAGGTTAGTTGCTGCAAACCCTACTCAGTTTCAATCTCAAACCATTGGCTATAGTAATAGTAAGCGTGCAATAAAAATGCTAATTGCCAGTGAGCAAGGTTTTTTTGAAGCAAGGCAAATGGCTAATAGCACTAAGCCAACTATTTTTATCCAGGCAGGAATACATTCTGGTGAAATAGACGGTAAAGATGCCATGTTTATGTTACTCAGAGATATAGCGACGGGTAAGCGCCGTGACATTTTAAAAAAGGTAAACATATTATTTATTCCTATTTTAAATGTAGATGGCCACGAACGTAGCAGTGCATTCAATCGCATTAATCAACGGGGCCCTGCAAAAATGGGCTTTAGAACAAATGCTAATAACCTTAATTTAAATCGTGATTTTACTAAATTAGATACCCCAGAAGTTAGAAGTGTTTTAAAGGTTATTAACGACTACAACCCAAATTTATACATTGATGTACACGTTACCGACGGCGCAGATTACCAATACGATGTGACTTATGGTTACAATCCGGTATTTTCGAGCGAATCGCCTGCGGTATCAGATACATTAAACCAGTTTTTTAAACCTCTCATTGACGATACGCTAGCGAAGCAAGGACACATCCCAGGACCACTTGTTTTTGTTATGGACAAGCGCGACTTTAAAAAAGGGTTAGCGGGCTGGGTTGCTACGCCACGTTTTTCAAATGGTTGGGGGGATTTAAAGTCATTGCCGACTATTTTAGTCGAAAATCATTCATTGAAGCCTTACAAGCAACGTGTATTGGGAACTTATGTATTTTTAGATGGTGCTATTACTGCGCTATCAAAGCACAGTCATGAATTAGCTAATGCAGTAAAAAAAGAACAAGAATTTGTTCCTAAACAGTTAATAGTAAAGCGTGGCTATGCCAAGCAAGCTGATACGATTGCGCAGTTTAAAGGTATTGAATATTCATCAAGCATGAATTCACTTTCGGGTCAAAATGAAGTGAAGTATTTGGGTAAAGCACATACATATACTGACTTACCTATTTATTGGCAAAAAGATGTACAACATACAGTTGAAGTACCTAAAGCTTTTTTTATTCCGCCTGTATATAGCAACATTATTGAGAAACTAAAGTTACATGGTGTCTCTATTAATAAACTTGAAGGGGCAAATACACAGCCTTTGAAAGTTGCAAAGGTGGCTGACTACACGTTTGATAAAGCACCATTTGAAGGGCGTTTTAGAGTATCAGCAACTTTTGATTACGTCCCTGCTATAAATGTAGATTTAGATGGTTGGTATCAAGTCAATACTCAACAAAAAGCAGGTGAGCTTGCTGTGCATTTATTGCACCCAGAAGCTCCTGATTCATTTTTTGCGTGGGGTGAGTTTAATACTATTTTTCAGCGTACCGAGTACATGGAAAACTATGCGCTAATTCCGTATGCACGCCAAATGCTAAAAGATAACCCAAAGCTTGCGCTTAAGTTTGATGAAAAACTTAAAGATAAATCATTCGCGAGTGACGCAGAAGCTCGATTAAACTGGTTATATGAACAAAGTCCATTTTATGATCAAGCGTACTTAAAGTATCCAATACTTATGTCATTCGAAGAAGAAGTTGTTATTCCAGATCAAAAAAGTAAAGAAATTTAATATGGAAATCATAACTATACC
This sequence comes from Pseudoalteromonas sp. SR45-5, assembly GCF_014163565.1. NCBI lineage: Bacteria > Pseudomonadati > Pseudomonadota > Gammaproteobacteria > Alteromonadales > Pseudoalteromonadaceae > Pseudoalteromonas > Pseudoalteromonas sp. SR45-5. The sequence continues at coordinate 2,234 of NZ_JACJDN010000498.1, forward strand.
TGTCACTGCCTTTGCACAAAACAGCCGTATTATTTGGTGTAGCGAAACTAAACACGCTGTGGTTATCGACCCAGGTGGCGACACTGATAAAATAATAACGGTCCTTAATGAGCATAAACTAGCATTAAGTGCTATTTGGTTAACGCACGGGCATTTAGATCATGTGGGTGGGGCTGATATTTTACGAAATCAATTTAACGTACAAATTATTGGTCCACAAAAAGATGAGTACTTTTGGTTTGAAAACTTACCTATGCAAGCACAGATGTTTGGATTTAAACCCATTGAACCGTTTTATCCGGATATTTGGCTAAACCATAATGACACCGTGAGCGTAGGTAAACTTAGCTTTTTAGTGAAACATTGCCCGGGGCATACACCCGGTCATATAGTGTTTTACCAACCAGACTATGAGTGCGTTATTGTCGGTGACGTTATTTTTAAAGGCTCAGTAGGGCGCACTGACTTTCCTAAGGGGAACAGTGAACAACTTATAGAGTCGATTAAGACGCATATTTTAACCTTACCTGATAATACTAAAATATTGGCAGGACATGGTAGCGACACTACGGTGGGGTTTGAAAAGAAAACAAATCCTTTTGTAAGTGGTAAGTTTGGTTAAGTTGCTTATTTTAAGTTTACAAACTGCATAAACATTAAAAATAAGCAGACTGAGTTTTAAAATGGTTGTATAATTTAACCAGTTTATTTGATAAATAAGAAATAAAATGTCTCTAAATCACGTAGATCGCCAAATATTGGCACTTTTACAACAAGATGCTAGTTTATCAACCGCAGAAATTGCAG
>NZ_JACJDN010000499.1:0-3040 GCF_014163565.1 Pseudoalteromonas sp. SR45-5
TAACGGGATTTGTTTTTCGCCAGCTTGATGCAATAAAATCTGCATAATACGTCTTGATAGCCCTTTACCACGATGACTTGGTTTTACATATAAACGTCTTATTTCGCCGTAAGGCTGGGTATCAAATTTCTCTACAATCGCACCGCAGGCAATAATACCTTCTTCAGTTTTTAAACCAATAGCGTACACATTAGGTAAGGTTAATTCGTTTAACTCCAGAGACTGTGCGGTAGCCACAGGATATAAAGAATTTATAAGTCGGTCTATATCATCAAATACATTTACCACGTCGGGATCATTCGGGTTCAAATCGACTAACTGCATAAAGCTTCCATTCATTGTTATAAGTTTATTAAGCTTTAAATAATATATTTAAGCGGTCATAGCTTAGCATTGTTTAATTAAAAAATCTTTACTCCTTATTTAGCATATGGGTTATGACATTTCACCAGCTAAAAGAGCAAAAGTGGCCTAGCAAGTGTATAAATTTTGCTAAATTATTACTAATTAATAAATAGTAGTGTTCAAGTATTATTGCGCATTAGTATTAGCGCTATGCCATTTTGAATAGCCTTCTTTATCCATCGGCCTTGCAATTAAGTAGCCTTGCATGGCGTCAATATTCATTTTTTTAAGTAAGTCATATTGTTCTGTTGTTTCTACGCCCTCAGCAACTACCTCTAAGTTTAAGCTTTTTCCTAGGCTGATAATTGTTTGCGCAATATTAAAGCCAACCGTGCTATCTAAAATTTTATCAATAAAGCTTTTATCTATTTTTAATTCTTTAACAGGAAACGCACTTAAGTACGCTAAGCAGGAGTAACCGGTTCCAAAATCATCAATCGAAAATAAAAAGCCAGCGGCAATGAGTTCTTTCATTTGCCTAATTGTATAATCTATATCGCTTGAGAGCATTGACTCGGTTATTTCTAACTTAATTTGCTGTGCCCGAATATCAAATTTATTGATAGTGCTAAACAGCTCTCCTTTTAAATTTGATGAATTAAACTGGCTTTGACTAATATTAATTGAAACACTAAACGAGTCGTCTATTATGTTATCTGCTTTAAGTTCGTTTATTAAAATACATATATCATGTAAAACAATATTTTGTAGTTTTTGAATAAGCCCGTATTGCTCTGCAATTGGTATAAATTCGTTTGCCGCTATTAACCCTTTTTGAGGATGGTTCCACCTAATGAGTGCTTCAGCACCAATAACATCACCATACGTATTTACCTGAGGCTGAAAATAAGCACAAAACTCATCAGATGCAATCGCTCTGACTATATCGGTTTCTAGTTCAGTTTGTTTTTCAAGCAGTGTTTGTAAGGCTGGATCGTAAAAGCTACTGCTATTCCCCCCTTTATTTTTAGAACGATACATAGCCGTGTCTGCAAATTTTAATATATTGCCTGCCTGCGCATTTACGCTATCAATTAGACAAATACCTATGCTGCAGCTTACTTGAAATGCAAGGTTGCCCACTTCAAATTTATCATGAAAAGCTCTTTGAATCTCTTTGGCTACTATTTTGCACTCGATGCTCGCCTGCTGTGTATTTTCTCCAACGTGTTTTAGTAAAATAATAAACTCATCGCCACCCGCTCTGGCCAACGTATCAGAGCCTTTTATTATTGCGCTTAACCTTTTTGATAATTCCACAAGTACTTCATCACCCGCACTGTGCCCAAGTGAATCATTAATACGCTTAAAATTATCTAGGTCTAAAAATAATAACGCCCCTATATTTTTATCACGCTTAACACTCTCCACACACATGCTTAATTTGTCGCTAAGCATTCTTCTATTTGGAAGATTCGTTAATGGGTCGTAAAAGGCAAGCTTATGTACTTCTTGTTCGGCCTTTTTCTTTATTGAAATATCTCTGGCCATCCATACTACGTGCCTTTTTGTAGGACTATTGGGGTGGTAATGATCTAATGCAGCAGCCCTGCCTTCAAAAACTATATTGCCCTTTGGTACAGCTAATTCATATTCAAAAATTTGCGTCTCGTTAGTCGAGAGTGTTTTTTTAATAACGTCCATTATCATTTGTGAATCGTCTTGGGAGAGCAGATCCTTAACACTTTGACCAATAAGGTCCTTGCTTGAATCAAGCAGTAACTCATTAGAAGTACCATACACATCGGTATAAATTCCCTCTTCACTTAAAATAAGAATGAGATCGGGCATTACCTTAGTGAAGGCTTTAAACTTTTCATTACTTTGCTGTAAATTCGCGAGAAGCTGTTTTGCTTTGTTAAATTCGTTACTTTTTTCAAGAGCGATACTAGAAAAGTGCACAAAAAAATCGATTAACTCTAAATCTTGCTTTGATGGTGATTTAGGAGTGCTGTGATAGATAGCAAAGGTGCCTAATAAATCGGCTTGAGTTGAGAAAATAGGCGTTGACCAACATGACTTAAGACCAAACTTTAGTGCTAAGTCTTTAAAGTCCTCCCACAGCGGTGAAGTTTCGATATTTTCAACAATAGTGCGCGATTTCGAAAATGCTGTAGTACCACATGAACCCACTTTTGGCCCTATATAGACTCCATTAAGCAAACTACAGTACTCTGGATGAATATTAGGAGCTGCGCAATGAAAAAGCTGCTGGCCTTTAACTGATAAGATTGAACACCTAGCGGATTCATCATCAATAATCTGCTCGATTGATGAACAAATTTCAGTAAGCACCTCAGTTAAAGGTACCCCTAATGCAATTTTAGATAAAATGCCTTGCTGGTGAGATAATAACTTTTTTAACCTATCCGTACCCATTTTCCTTTACCCGTATTATTTATACACATTGAAACAACAAAAGCTTTAATCAAGCGCTTTTTTCTTACGCAGTAAAGTTCAGTATAGTCATGATTAGTAAGTTTTTTATTTTATTGGCAAAAAATAATCGGGCCTGTCTTAAATAATCATAGTTGCATATTACTGAACACCTATTGTTACTATATAAACAAAACCACAATATTAAAGCTAACACTTTGTTACTTAAAAGTACTGTTCAAAATTTTTAAGCTATTTA
>NZ_JACJDN010000049.1:0-11691 GCF_014163565.1 Pseudoalteromonas sp. SR45-5
AGGTGAGCTATCTGAATTTTTTGATCATTTACGCGATTCAGATGAATTTTACTACGACACGCCTGAGGAGTTAATTGCGGCATATGAAAACGTTAAGAAAAAAATAGATGCGCGTTTGCCTCTACTTTTTAACATAGCCCCCAAAGCACCTTACGTTGTAAAAGCAGTTGAAGCCTACAGAGCGCAGTCGGCAGCAGGTGCATCCTATGCATCTCCGGCGCCTGATGGCTCTCGCCCTGGTATTTTTTATATCAATGCTTATAACTTAAAAGCGCAGCCTAAATTTTTACTCGAAACTTTATCGATTCACGAAGCAGCCCCAGGTCATCACTTTCAAATAGCACTTCAGCAAGAAATAGAGGGCTTACCTGATTTTCGTAAATTTGGTGGCTATACCGTGTTCGCAGAAGGTTGGGCGCTTTACGCAGAAAGCTTAGGCAAAGAGCTAGGCTTATTTACCGACCCTTATATGTGGTATGGACGTTTATCGGATGAGCAATTACGCGCAATGCGTTTAGTGCTTGATACTGGTTTTCATGCAAAAGGGTGGACGCGTCAACAAGGTATAGATTACATGCTTGCAAATTCATCTATGGCTAAAAGTGATGTAATTGCTGAAGTAGAGCGATATATTGCATGGCCAGGACAAGCGCTTTCTTACAAGTTAGGGCAATTTAAAATTCAAGAATTACGTGATTTTTCTAAAAAAGAACTCGGTGATAAATTTGATATTAAAGCGTTTCACACGCAAATATTAATTGATGGCGCATTACCAATGCCAATCCTTGAGGAAAAAATTAAGCGTTGGGTTAAATCTCAAAGCTAATTTGTAGCGCAAAGCCAGTACTTTGAAAGGGTATTGGCTTTGCGCCATTTACAGCAATACGGTAGAATGCGCGCTCTTTAGGGGGCACGAGTAAACTATGTTTGATCAACAATTAGCAAATACACAATTTTGGCTTAAAAAAAGCTTAAGCGACATGAGTCAAAACGAATGGGAAGCCATTTGTGATGGATGCGGAAAATGTTGTTTAAATACCTTTATTGATAGCGAAGATGAAGACGAATTTACCGCCACCGATCAGTTACGCGAAGGTGAGCAATTAATATTTACTAATATTGTATGTCAGTATCTTGATAACAACACCTGTGGTTGTAGCGAATATGAAAACCGCCAAACGCTTGTTCCTTCTTGTGTAAAACTCACAAAAGAAAACCTTAAAGACATCTTTTTTATGCCACAAAGCTGCAGTTACCGTCGTTTACATGAAGGTCGTGGTTTGGCTTCTTGGCATCCGTTATTAAATAATGGTGATAAAACAAAGATGCATGAGCTAGGTATTTCTGTAAAAGACAAAACAGTAAAAGATTGCGATGTAAAGCTCGACGACTTTGATTTGTACATTGCAGAATGGCCAACAAAGGACGTAGATTAATGAGTAAACAACAAGCCGTAATTGGTTTAATCAATCCTAAAAGCCCGACTAATGTTGGCGGTGTATTGCGAGCAGCTGGCTGTTATGACGCTAAACAAGTTTTTTTTACAGGCAATCGCTACTTAAACGCCAAAAAGTTCCATACAGATACAAAAAATGTAGTGGAGCGTATTCCTTTAACCGAAACAGATAATTTAGAAGCAATAAAGCCACAAGGCGCAACGGTTGTGGTTATTGAGCTTATTGAAGGTGCAACACCTTTACCTGAGTTTAAACATCCTGAAAATGCATTTTATGTATTTGGCCCCGAAGATGGTTCTGTATCAAAAGACGTCTTAAAGTGGTGTGATGAAGTGGTATATATTCCAACTATTGGCTGTATGAATTTAGCGGCAACCTGTAATGTAGTTTTGTATGACCGCTTAGCTAAATTAGGCGGCGTTGAGAGTAGTGACGATACTATTATTAGCTCTCGTGATACAAACAATAAAATGAGGTGGCAAAAAAGCTGATTAGTTAAGGTTTATTTGTGCAAAAGTGTTAGTAGTAGCTAAACTTAAAAACACTATTAATCACAAATAGATACTAAAATGCGCTGGTTTTATTTTATATTATTGCTAACAACTAGTAATAGTTTTGCTGAAACATCGGTTGAGTATTTTCAAAATGGTACTCAACACACTTTAACTGGGCATTCCCATAAATCAGGGGTGCTCTATGAAGCTAAAAACTCCAAACAAACACTTCATCTAGCCACACTCGATTGGCCTCCCTATATTGGTAATAATGTATGTAATAAAGGCTGGGTTTATCAATTTTCAATTGCCTTGTTAAATAGTAAGGGCTACAGCGTATATATTGAATTTTTGCCTTGGGCAAGAGCGGTACGAAATGTAGAACTAGGCAGGGCTGACATACTAATGCCTGAATACTTTATAGAAGATACAGCCCCCTCCGATTATGTTGATGGTAAAACACGTCGAGAATTACTCGGCTTATCTAATTCGTTTAAAGGTGGCGAAATTGCTTTTTTAAAAAGGAAAGGCGATACAGACCATTTCACAGGAAACTTGAACTCGCTCAAAGGGCTTAAGATTGGTGTTGTTCGAGGGTATCAAAATACGCCAGAGTTTGATGCCATGATGGACAATGGTGAGTTTGAAGTTATCGCCTCTGTTGATGACTTACAGCTTGTTAAGCTACTGACTGCTAAACGTGTTGATTTGGTTATAGGCGATCCTCAAGCTTTGAAATCATCTGTGGCTTACTCCTCTTTAACTAAACCTGAAAAACAGTCTTTGCTTTCTTCCATTGAGCAAGAAAGCATTCCTTTGCAATATAACTCGTTATATTTTGCCATTAGTAAGCGTGCACATAATTGGCTTTTAGTATTAGAGGATATAAATGAAGGGCTTTATCAGTTTAATAACAGTGGCGAAATAGACCGAATTGTTAGAGCGACCAACACGCAATGTGAATAACGCCACTGGAACGTTCCATAAGTGCGCTGACTAATTTATATTTAAACATGTAAAATCGTTTTCAACTTGTTAATGGAGTGAAAACGACGTGAGTGAAATAAATACAAACCAATCATTCGCGGTCAACGAACAGCCAAATAAAAATTATCTGTTTCCACTGACTGCAATGACGACTCTATTTTTTTTATGGGGTTTTATTACTGTTTTAAACGATGTACTAATACCACGATTAAAAGGCGTATTTGATTTAAGCTTTTTTGAAGCGATGCTAGTACAGTTTTGCTTTTTTGGTGCTTATTTTATTGTTTCTATCCCTGCGGGTATTTTAGTTAAGCAGTTTGGTTACAAAAAAGGGATTTTAACCGGTTTAATTGTGGCTTCAATGGGGTGTATGTTGTTTTACCCTGCTGTTGTAGTACATGAGTATTGGCTATTTTTAGGCGCTTTATTTGTACTTGCCGCTGGTGTAACGGTACTTCAGGTTTCTGCTAACCCTTATGTTGCTGCTCTTGGGCCTGAAAAAACAGCTTCTTCTCGTTTAAATTTGGCACAAGCACTTAATGCGCTTGGTACTACTGTTGGGCCTTATGTAGGTGGTTTATTATTTTTTGGTACAGCAGGTAGTCTAGCCGCTTCTGCAGCAACTGCTGAGTCTGTAAAAGTTCCTTACTTAATGCTTGCTGGCGCCTTATTGCTTATCGCTATTATATTTGCCTTTATAAAGCTTCCAGAAATTGAAGCCCATAAAGAAGAAAATAACGCTTCAGTAGAATCTCGTTCATTAACTCAAGCACCGCACTTAACTATGGGTGTACTTGCTATATTTTGTTATGTAGGCGGGGAGGTTGCCATCGGCAGCTTTTTAGTAAATTACTTTGGTGAGGCACACATAGCAGGGCTTGAAGAGCATACCGCGGCCGCACTTATTAGTTATTATTGGGGCGGGGCAATGGTAGGGCGTTTTATTGGCTCTGTTTTATTACAAAAAATAGCGCCTTCTAAGGCTATCGCATTTAATGCATTCAGTATTATTGCGCTATTATTGATCACAATTTTTACTCAAGGTGACGTCGCTTTATATTCAGTTTTGGCAATTGGTTTATTTAACTCAATTATGTTCCCGACTATATTTTCGGTTGCTATCGAGCGACTAGGATCATTGACTAGTAAGGGTTCTGGTTGGTTATGTTTAGCAATTGTTGGTGGTGCACTTGTACCATTACTGCAAGGGTTTATAGCTGATACAGTAAATATACAGCAAAGCTTTTTTGTTCCAATGTTATGTTATGTATTTATTGCATGGTACGGTTTAAATGTTGTTCGCTTAGCAAATAAGTGGAAATAACAGACTATACAAGAGTGACTGAATACGTATTCAGTCACTTATAAAGCTATATTTAATGGGAACGTTCCATAAAAAATAAATCTAGTCATTAATTATTTAATATTAGCCAGTTACCCACGAAAGCCTTTTGTTTTACAATCCTTTATTCTTATTTTTCATCAATAATCTAACTGTAAGTCTCTTTTACTAGGACATTTAGCTAAATTTTTGCTAAAACAGTAAGGCTAATAACGATAAATAATAAAAAGGGTGTATATGCTTAACTCGTTGAAATTTACTTCCAAAGTGACTATTGCAGCCTCCTTAATTTTGGTTTTGGTGCTAGGGTTATTTACTTTTAATAACTACATTGCGATGCGCAAGCAAACCGAGCAGCAGTTAAGCTTGGTATTGCAACAAAATTCCGAATCTGTTTCACAAAATATAGCGAGTTGGTTAAATGCAAAGTTGGCGATTGTTATATCAATTGCTAAAACCCATAAAGCTAATGATTCTAAAGCACTCACCCTTTCACAACTAAATACAGCAGAGCTTGCTGGAAGCTTTAAAAATACGTATATAGGTAAATCCAGCGGCACGTTTATATTAAACGATCAAACGGTTGTATTACCTGCCGATTTTGATGCGACTTCTCGTCCTTGGTATAAATTAGTCGAAAACAAATCAAATACCGCTTTTACAACTCCTTATATTGATGTAACCACTAACGAGCTTACAATTTCAGCGGTAGTACCCATACTCCAAAATGGTCAGTTTAGCGGCGTTGCAGGTGCCGATATTGATATGCAGACCGTGACAAAAATTATCAACGATATTGACTTTTTAGGACTCGGTTATGGTTTTTTACTCGATAATAAAGGCCAAGTGTTAAGCCATCCAAATGCTCAGTTAAACTTAAAAAATACCTCAGACATATTTGGCACGAATACGCCTTTACAAAGTAAGTTTACCCAGTACGAGATAAACGGAGAGTCTAAGCTTATTTCGTTTACAAAAATTAGTGGTATTGAAAACGTAGATTGGTACCTAGGTGTTGTTATAGACAAAGATAAAGCGTATGCCAGTGTCTCTAATTTTGGCCAAACCGCAGCTGTTTTTATGGTGATAGGAATTATCACTATTATAATTATGATGCAGCTTTTATTACACTATTTAATGCAGCCAATGAATCGTTTAAACGATGCTATTAAAGATATAGCACAAGGTGAGGGCGATTTAACAAGGCGTTTAACCGTTGAAAACGACGATGAATTTGGCGATTTAAGCTATTCATTTAATATTTTCATCGAAAAAATTCAGCATTCAATAGAACAAGTAAAAGAGTCTACAAAGCAATTAGATACAGCTATTGAGAGCTTGGTATCACAAACACATTCTTCGCTGTCTATGTATGATGATCAAAGTAAACGAACCGATAGCGTTGCAGCAGCTATCAACCAGTTTTCTGCCACATCAATGGATATTTCAAGTAATGCAGAGAGTGCATCGCAGCTTGCTAAAAATGCAGATGAACACTCAACACAAAACCAAGAAGCATTAAGCCACAGTGTTGCAACTATCCACCAGCTCTCGGGTAATATGGAAAAAGCTCAGCAAACTATAAACAGTTTAAATACGCATACAGCCAGTATTGGCCAAGTGCTTGAAGTTATTAAAGGTGTAAGCGAGCAGACTAATTTATTGGCACTTAATGCCGCAATTGAGGCGGCTAGAGCAGGAGAGGCGGGACGCGGTTTTGCCGTTGTAGCAGATGAAGTTCGCCAATTAGCGCACCGCACTCAACAGTCAACGCAAGAGATTGAAGACACGGTTAGTCAGTTGCAAAAAGGCTCAAACCTTGCTGTAGAGCTTATGAAAACAAGCCTTGAAGGCAGTGAAAAAAGCGTGCAACAAGCCGATGCTGTTGGCAATTTAATGAGCCATGTTATACAAGCGATTCAACAAATTAACGATGCAAATCACTCTGTGGCCACTGCAACAGACGAACAAAACCAAGTTGTTAAGTTATTAGATACAGATATTCAAACAATTAATTCGCTTTGTATACAAGGCAAGGCCAACTTAAATGACACGCTTGACGAATGTACCAAACTAAAACAACAGTTTAGTGCTTTAGAAAATATGGTTCAAAAGTTTAAAGTATAAAATTAATGACTAAAAAAAATGTGAATAAACCAAATTGGCTCAGTCTGATAAATATCGACAGTGTTTATAGCTCAGACATGCAACGCAAAGCGTTTTCTTTATTTACCATGATTGGGATTTCAATTGTGGTGATCGCAGTATTAGTGTTTTTTAATTATAAGCTTTATTCGCCACTACTGACCGCTTCATTAATTATCGTTAACATTACAAATATAAGCTGTTCTATCTATTTTATAAAAACGGGTAACCTGCAAGTTGTGGCATTAATAAGTATGAGCATTGTGTGCATGATGTTTGTTGCACTTGTTTATACCGGCGGTAAAGATAATACCGCGCTATATTGGCTAATGTTTTATCCTGTCGTAACGTTTGCATCTTTAGGGGTAAGATTAGGTGCTTGGTTAGGCTGTACCTTACTGCTTTCTTGTATTGTTATTTTATACGGCCCTGACTTTGGTCAAGTTAGCTATGGCAACGTAGAAAAAACACGTTTTATAGCGTCCTTTTCTATGGTGTTTTTATTCTCATTTATTGGTGAGTATTTTAGGCATAAAAGCCACATGGCTATTGCCGATATTACGCTAGAGCAAAAACAAGATGCTTATACTGACCCCCTTACTGGCATAGCAAATAGGCGTTTTATTACCTCTCATTTTTTAAAGCTTGCTCAAACACGCCCAGAGCAGTACTTACCTTTTTCAATTTTGTTAATTGATTTAGATAATTTTAAATCTTTAAACGATACGCATGGCCACGATTTTGGTGATACGGTATTGATTGAATTTACCAAACTTCTTGAGTCTCAATTTTTGGCAACTGCGTTAAAGGCCCGTTATGGCGGTGAGGAATTTGTTGTTATTTTACCGCAGCTCACAGCCTCTGCAGCCTCTGTAATTGCGAACAAATTTAGAGAAGCCGTGGCAGGGCATGTTATATTTACTGATGACAAGCAGCGTATTTCAATCACCTGTAGCATTGGTATTTCCCAAGTAAATAAAGTAACTGATTATGATGATTCATTAAAGCAAGCTGATGAAGCTCTTTATAGTGCAAAGGCTTCAGGTCGCAATAGAGTCGTCTCGAACTAGTTGAAGGATTAATATGTCTCAAAGTAAATTAATATATGTTCATGACCCAATGTGTAGTTGGTGTTGGGGTTACTCACCAACCTGGCTTAAGCTAAAATCAGAGCTTGCTGGTAAAGTGGCAATAGAATATAAAGTAGGTGGTCTTGCTCCCGATAGCCAAGACCCAATGCCACAAAATATGAAAGAGATGCTTGAGGGCACTTGGCATAAAATTTCAGCGCAGTTAGGTACGCAATTTAATTATAACTTTTGGCGCAACTGCCAGCCAAGGCGTTCAACGTATCCCGCATGCAGAGCTGCACTTATAGCGCGTAAAGCGGGTAAAGAAGCTCAAATGGTGGCTGCTATCCAACACGCTTATTACCTAAACGCGCAAAACCCGTCTGATGAAAGTACATTAATTAGTTTGGCTGAAAAAATTGGCTTAAATAAAGATGAGTTTTCGGCGCAGCTAGCGTCAAGCGAGCTTAATGATGAATTTAAAGCGGAGTTATCCTTTGTTCGCACTTTACCAATTCAAGGTTTTCCCTCACTAGTGCTTATTAAAGATAATAAAGCTTACCCTATAGAAATTAATTATACCGATTGGCACTATTCCCTTAATCAAATTAATTCAATTTTGGATTAACCACCTTCTTGCATCTTCTTAATAGGGGGTATTTGGCCAGCAAGTACCCTTATTCGCGTTAAAACCTCCTTGTAAGTCTCAATTATTACCATTGTCATAAAAGCGACTTTTTTGCGCAACATCCTTGTCATGTTTCATCTATAAACTCCTGCTCATTGAATTATTAAGTCATAAATTATTTATATAACAAAGTTTATGACCTAAAAAAACAAACTAGCAAATCCGCTAACTAACGAGTAAAGGTGTATGCGATGAAAGGCGTTAAACCATTAATCTTAGCTGGTATTGTGGCCGCAAGTGCAGCAGTACACGCAAACGATTTAGATAAGGTTATTGATAAAAGCAGTGAAATTAATAAATCAGCTGCGCAATCACAAACAAAAATAGACAAGATTGCAGATTCAATGCAAGGACGTTTACAGCAATTTAAAACCCTCAATAAAGAGATTGATGGTTTAGCTGTATACAACGCCCAGCTAACTAAACAATTAAATAATCAAATAGAAGAGATGGAATCTTTAAACCTGTCAATGGATCAGGTTTCTATTATTGAACGTCAAATTACGCCGCTAATGCTTAGAATGATTGAAGGTCTTGAGCAGTTTGTATCTTTAGATATTCCATTTTTAGCTGATGAGCGCACTAAGCGCGTTACGTCTTTAAAAGAAATGATGAATCGTGCTGATATTAACTCAAGTGAAAAATTTCGACGTGTACTTGAAGCGTATCAAGTAGAAGTAGACTACGGGCGCACTATTGAAGCTTATACCGCACTTTTAAATGTGGATGACAAAGAGCGTGAAGTTGATTTTTTACGCATTGGCCGTTTAGAGCTTATTTACCTAACACGCGATGGCAAAAAAGCAGGTAGTTGGAATGCAGATACAAAATCATTTGAAGCATTACCAGACTCTACAATAAGCCAAATTAATAAAGGTTTACGCATTGCGCGTAAACAACTTGCCCCAGATATGTTAACTCTGCCAGTACATGCAGCAGAATAAGAGGTTGAAAATGAAATTGTTTACTCAAATGACAAAAATAGCTCTTTTTGCTGCAAGCCTAAGCATTACTGGTGCAAGTATAGCGGCAGAGCCAATGAACTTAGATTCATTACTTAAAACGCTCGAAAATGGTAAATCAGCTCAAAGCGAGCAAAATAAACAACGTGAACAAGAGTTTGCTGCTCGCCAAAACGAGCAAGTACAAACACTTAAAAATACCCAAGCAAAGCGCAATCAAATGCTGGTGGAATCTGAACGTCTAGAAACGCAATTTGAAGAAAACGAAGTAAAACTTGCTAACTTAACAGACACGCTTTCTAAACGCATGGGTTCGCTTAAAGAGTTGTTTGGCGTTCTTCAACAAGTTGCAGGGGATTCTAGTAATAAGTTTGCGACATCAATAGTATCTGCTCAGATTGATGGACGCAGTACGTTTATGGATGACCTTGCTCAAAAGATGGGCTCAACTTCAAAACTTGCGTCAATAGAAGATATTGAAAAAGTATGGTTTGAATTACAACGCGAAATGACCGAGCAAGGTAAAGTAAGTCGTTTTAACGCAAGTGTTATTGTTGAAGGCGGTACTAAAGCACAGCAAGAAGTTGTGCGAGTGGGCGCATTTAACCTCGTATCAAACGGTAAGTATTTAGAGTTTAACTCCTCGACTAATTCTTTGAGTGAATTAACTCGCCAACCTGTATCGCGCTTTACTGCAACAGCAGAAGAGCTACAAAGCACTAAAAGTGGCGTGGTGCAATTTGCACTTGACCCAACAGGCGGCTCTATTCTTGGTTTATTAGTACAAGCACCTGATACACAAGAACGTGTTCATCAAGGTGGCACAGTGGGTTATGTGATTTTAGGCGTAGGTGTTATTGCACTTCTTATATCACTTGAGCGTTTTTTCTCACTATTGATTATGGGCGGTAAAATTCGTCGCCAGCTTAAAGATACAGTTGCACGTGATGACAATCCGCTTGGACGCGTAATGAAAGTAAAAGATCAATTTCCAAGTGTTTCACACGACACACTGGAGCTTAAACTAAGTGAAGCTATTTTACGTGAAATGCCAAAAGTGACGCGTAATTTAACACTTATCAAAATCATCTCTGTTGTTGCGCCGCTACTAGGTTTATTAGGTACGGTAACCGGCATGATCAATACATTCCAAGCAATCACCTTATTTGGTACTGGGGATCCTAAGCTTATGGCGGGTGGTATTTCTCAAGCGCTAGTAACAACGGTATTGGGCTTAGTGGTCGCCATACCAACGGTATTTTTATACACCTTACTTAATACGCGCGCTAAAAATATCTTGTTAACTATTCAAGAGCAGAGCGCCGGTATTATTGCTGAGCGAAGCGAGAAAGGAGCATAAACCATGGTGCTATTGATTGATTCAATCAATGCTATCCGTGATTTTCTCGACACTGGTGGCCAAGTTCTCTTGGTCATCGGGGTGTTAATCTTCGCGATGTGGTTATTGATACTCGAGCGATTTATTTACTTTTTTAATGGTTTTAGAAGCTATAAACACGCTCTTAAAGCCAATTGGATTAACCGTGCAGAACGAGATAGCTGGAATGCAGAGCAAATACGCGAAGCTATGATATCGCGAGCTGGTATGCGCTTAAACACCAATCTTTCTTTGATTAATGTGATGGTTGCTTTGTGCCCGCTACTTGGTTTGTTAGGCACTGTGACGGGCATGATAGAAGTGTTTGATGTAATGGCAATTACTGGCACAGGTAGTGCGCGTTCAATGGCATCAGGGGTATCTAAAGCAACTATTCCGACAATGGCAGGCATGGTAGGTGCGTTATCTGGGGTATTTGCCTCAACGTACTTACAACGAAAAGCTAAGCGCGAAGTAGAACTACTACAAGACAGCATGGTTTTAGACCATTAAGCAAAATTTTGATAAGCGGCTTATATAAAGCCACTTATCCTAGGAGAATAAAAATGAGAGCCCCGTTAGGAAACCTATTTCAAGAAGACGAAGCTGAAGAAATAAACATGACCCCAATGTTAGACGTTGTATTTATCATGCTTATTTTCTTTATTGTAACTGCCTCTTTTGTTAAAGAAGCCGGTATTGATGTAAACCGCCCAGAAGCCGCAACAGCTGTTAAAAAAGAGCGTGCTAATATTTTAGTGGCTATTTCTGATACAGGCGAGATTTGGATTAATAAACGTCAAATTGATGTACGCGCAGTACAAGCCAATATCGAGCGTTTAAAAGCAGAAAATCCACAAGGTAGCGTTGTGATTCAAGCAGATAAAAAAGCCACTACCGAAATGTTAATAAAGGTGATGGATGCCTCGCGCGCGGCGGGCGCATTTGATGTATCAATTGCCGCACAAGATGCGTCTTAAGGGCTAGTTATGTTGCGATATTTAGTTGCATTAGTGATAGCCGGTGTAGTGACCTTTATGTTGTTTTTAGGCATGCAGGCACTGATCACTGGCGGTGAAGGCGCTATGACGGATCCGGTAAAGGGTAACGTACTTGATTTTGTTCGCTTGAAAAAAGAAGAAACCGTACAAAAAAAAGAGCGTAAGCC
>NZ_JACJDN010000004.1:0-24683 GCF_014163565.1 Pseudoalteromonas sp. SR45-5
CGCCTTTTTTACTACCTAAAACTTACTAAATTGTTATAATCTTCGATTACATAAAGTTGAGCTGAATTAATGACGCTCAATTAATGCGCTTTACGTGCTAAAAATAATAATTAAACACACAGCAAGTGTGTGTAGGAGTCTCTATTTTGAAGCCATTGGAAGATAAACCAATCAAACCCGCCTCGTTTTTTGATGCATTAATTCCTATCTCTGTATTAATCTGTTTACTTGGCGCGGCTGTATACTTATTCGGTGACAACTCTTCATCCGGTCCTAACCAAATAGCACTTTTATTTGCCACTTTTGCAGCGGCTTTAATTGGTCTTAAAAACGGTTACACATGGAAAAAATTAGAACAAGCTATGATCGAAGGCATAACGCTTTCACTTGGTGCTATTTTAATTTTACTTATGGTAGGTGCATTAATTGGTACTTGGCTACTTTCTGGGACTGTACCAACTCTAATTTATTATGGCTTACAAGTTATCAATCCAAGTTGGTTTTATGCAGCGAGTTGTTTAATTTGTGGCATTGTAGCAATGAGTATTGGTAGTTCTTGGACCACGGCTGCTACGATAGGTGTTGCTTTATTAGGTGTTGCTACGGGTCTTGGACTTGAGCAAACAGTAACCGCAGGTGCAGTTATATCTGGCGCGTACTTTGGTGATAAGCTAAGCCCGCTGTCAGAAACAACCAATCTGGCACCAGCAGTTGTTGGCGCTGATTTGTTTGAGCATATTCAACATATGCTGTGGACGACAGTACCAAGTTTTGTAATTGCACTGATTATATTTATATTCATGGGGTTTAATGCAACAGCTTCAAGCGAAGCAGGGCGCATTGATGAAATAACGGCTATTTTACAGCAAAACTTTAATATTGGTTTTGAAATGCTGATCCCGTTAATCGTACTTTTAGTTTTAGCTATTAAAAAAATGCCAGCATTTCCTGCTATCTCAATTGGTGCTGTTGTGGGCGCTGTTTGGGCTATGTTGTTTCAGTCTGATCTAATTGCTAGCCAAATTGATGTTTCTCAAGGACAGCTAGTTGGCTACTTTAAACTTGTTTGGACTACTTTCTTTGATGGTTTTAGCATAAGTACCGGCGATGATAAGATGGATTCCTTACTCAGCGGTGGCGGTATGGCCGGTATGCTTACAACTACATGGCTGATTATGACTGCACTGATGTTTGGTGCCATTATGGAAAAAACAGGCCTTTTGGATATTTTCGTAAAAAGCATACTTAAAATAGCTAAAAGCACGGGGTCGTTAATTGCGGCGACAATAGCTACGTGTATAGGAACTAACGTAATAGCGGCCGATCAATATATAGCGATTGTTGTACCGGGACGTATGTTTAAAGATGAATACGAAAAACGTGGTTTGAAGCCTGTTAACTTATCTCGTACATTGGAAGATGGCGGTACAATTACTAGCCCACTAATTCCATGGAATACGTGTGGCGCATACATGCAAAGCGTTTTACTTATAAACCCTTTTGATTATGCACTCTACGCTTTCTTTAACTTAATTAACCCTGTTTTAGCGGTTGTTTATGCCTACTTAGGCATTAAAATTTTACGTATTAAGCCAAAACAATCTGCCTAATTTTAAGCAGCTCCTTTTAACTTAAAAGGAGCTGCTTTGGAGTATCTATGACTGAATCAAGTAAACCTCAAGCACAATATCTTAAAGACTACAAAGCTCCTGACTTTCTAATTGACCACACAGAGCTAACATTTGACTTACAGCCTTTATCAACCAAAGTAAGCTCTTTACTAACACTTACCCGTGTTGGTGATAAAAAAGCACCTTTAGTGCTTGATGGTATTGATTTGCGTTTACTGTCTTTATCTGTTGATACAGTTGATATAACGGATTATGAAATTGTTGGTGAGCAGCTAATAATTAATAACCTACCGGATAGTTGCCAATTAAGTATTGTGACCGAGATATCACCTGAGACGAATACTTCTTTAGAAGGTTTATATTTATCGGGCGGTGCGTATTGCACACAGTGCGAAGCGCAGGGATTTAGAAAAATCACCTATTACATGGATCGCCCTGACGTACTTGCCACGTTTGATGTAACTATTATTGCCGATAAAAAGTATTTACAACTTCTTTCTAATGGTAATCAAGTAGATAGCGGTGAAACATCAGATGGTCGTCATTTTGTGAAATGGCAAGACCCATTTAAAAAGCCGAGCTATTTATTTGCACTTGTAGCGGGCGATTTTGATGTTTTGAAAGATACTTACACGACTAAAAGCGGCAAAGACGTAGAGTTAGCATTATTTGTTGATAAGGGTAATTTATCTAAAACACCTCATGCTATTGCTTCACTTAAAAAAGCAATGCAATGGGATGAAGAACGCTTTAATTTAGAGTATGACCTTGATATTTATATGATTGTAGCCGTCGATTTTTTCAACATGGGCGCGATGGAAAATAAAGGGCTAAACGTTTTTAATAGTAAATGTGTATTAGCTAATCAAGAAACAGCGACAGACAAAGACTACCATACGATTGAATCCATTGTAGGGCATGAGTACTTTCATAACTGGACAGGTAACCGAGTTACTTGTAGAGATTGGTTTCAGTTATCGCTAAAAGAAGGGTTAACCGTATTTAGAGACCAAGAGTTTAGTAGTGATTTAGGCTCTCGTGCACTTAACCGAATTGATGCAGTTAAAGTAATGCGTACGCATCAGTTTAGCGAAGATGCAGGCCCTATGGCGCATCCAATTCGTCCTGAAAAAGTTATTGAAATGAATAACTTTTATACTGTAACAGTATACGATAAAGGTGCTGAAGTTATCCGTATGATGCACACGTTACTGGGTGAAACTAATTTTCAAAAAGGGATGACACTTTACTTTGAGCGCCACGATGGGCAAGCAGTAACATGTGATGACTTTGTCAGTGCAATGAGCGATGCATCAGGTGTTAATTTAGAGCAATTTAAGCTGTGGTATAGCCAATCGGGTACACCGCGCTTAAATGCAATACAACATTTTGATAGCAGTTCAAATACGTATACATTGACAATAGAACAAGCAGCACCGGACAATCAGCCAGACAATAAACCACTTCATATACCTTTTGCTATTGAACTACTTGATGCGAATGGGGAAAGTATTGCTCTGCAATGTAAAGGTAAAAAACTAGATCATGTGCTTGATGTAACAAGTACGACTCAAACATTTAGCTTTGATAATATCTTAGAAAAGCCTGTTGCGGTTTTACTCGAAGATTTTTCTGCACCTTGTATTTTAAATCAGCAAACAACAGAGCCCGAACTATTGCATATTATGCGTTTTGCACGCAGTGATTTTTCACGTTGGGATGCACAACAGCAGCTATTTATTAAAGCGATTAAGTCTCAGATTACCGACACAACTAATAGCATGTTAAGCAGCGAAACTATAAATGCGCTACGTGTACTTATAAACACCAAAGAGGGTGATTTAGCCTTAATTGCAGAGCTGTTTAAACTGCCAAGTTTTGATACATTAGCCGCTGAATTTGAAGTAATACCTGTTGATGAGATTATTGAAATAACAGAAAAGTTTGAGCAACAAATTGCTGACGAACTTGCTGATGAACTGCTTGCTTGTTACGAATCTCTTGAAGATGATGGCAGTATAAGTGCAAGCTCCGTTGCTAAACGTGCTTTAAAACAAATATGCTTGCATTATTTGGCTAAAACTCAAAAGCCAGAGGCTGTAAGCTTTATTAAAGAAGCCGCAAGTTCTACTAATATGACCAATGTACTTGGTGCACTAAGCGCAGTGGTAAAAGCATCCCACCCTATACAAGAAGAGCTTTTGAATCATTTTGATAGTCAATGGCGCCATGATGTTTTAGTGATGGATAAGTGGTTTGCACTGCAAGCTATGCAGTCAGGCAATAAAGCTATAGATAATATTAAGGCACTTTACGAACATCCGTGTTTTGATTTTTCAAACCCGAACCGTGTACGTGCACTTGTAGGAAGCTTTAGTCACTTTAATACAGCACAATTTCATCGCTCAGATGCCCAAGGCTATACGTTATTAGGTGACTTGTTAATAAAACTTAATGCAATTAATCCACAAAATGCGTCTCGTATGCTAACACCGTTCATGTCATGGAAGCGTTACGATGATGTTCGCTCTCAAGCAATGAAACTGCAATTACAACGCTTAGCTAATCTAGATGGGTTAAGTGCTGATTTGTATGAAAAGGTTGAAAAAGCGCTCGCATAAATGATTGAGTATTATTTTACCTTAAGATTGAGCTATAACGAGTGCATGGATTACTACCATGGCCGTTTTAGCTCTTTACAAGTTGTAGAAGATGGCGGTAAAACGATTCGTTTTGCTGCTACACATTTGAGGCCCTTCATTTCAAGTTTAGGTGTACGTGGCCGTTTTAGACTCTTATTAACCCCCGAAAACAAGTTTATCCGCCTAGAGCGAGTGGCCTGACACTCGGTTTTTATGTTATATATACATAAAAATATTGTATTTTTGTTAATTTCAATTTGTCCTATTGTTAAATTGCGTGTATAAATTATCTGGTACGACGTCTTACCAATACGTAAGCGTCAACCAAAATATAAAGTATACGGAAGATTAGAGCGAGTATTTGTAATTTCACTGATTCGCTTCTATCGTTATGATTACACTAAAAACAATAACTTGATCACACAAAATGACCCGCGACAGGGGGGAACCAAAATGATAAGAAGATCGCTTTTTGTTAAAAATAGAATCGCTATAGGCATAGCAGCCGCTAGCTTAGGTTTATCTGCAGCAAGTACACAAGCTGTAACATTTGAAGCTGGAGGTTTTGACATTACCTTCGATTCAACCTTTTCATATGGGCAAAGTGTTCGCGTAGAAGACAGAGACTTTAGCCTAATTGGTAAAAGTAACAATCCGGCATTTGATTGGACAGGTTACAACCCTGCGCTAAACAACACTATTTACTCATCTCAAGATGTATGGGCTCAACCTGGCTCTTATTCAAATAATGGTGATGCTGGTAATTTAAATTTTGACAGTGGTGACTCATTTTCAAAACTTTTGAAGGGAACACATGACCTTTCAATAAATAAAGATAACTACGGTTTGTTCACTCGCTTCATGTATTTTTATGACTTTGCGTTGATGGATGGCTATCATGCATATTCAAATCCTACATCAGGGCAGGGGGTTGATCCGTGTGATGATAAAGACACTAAAGCACAAAGTTGTGCAGATATTCGTTTATTAGATGCGTTTGTGTGGGCTGATTTTGATTTAAATGATGGTAATAACCCTTTATCTGTCCGTTTAGGTCAACAAGTAGTTAACTGGGGTGAGAGTACACTTATATCTCATGGTATTAACGTAAACCCAGTTGATATTGACCGATTGAAAGCGCCAGGTGCTGAGCTTAAAGAAGCATTCATACCTGTAGGCATGCTTTGGGCATCGCTTGGCATTACTGACAACATTACCCTTGAAGGTTTCTACCAATACCAATGGCAAGAAACGCGTTTACCCGCAGCTGGTACGTATTTTTCGACTAATGACTTTGCAGCAGAAAATGGTTATCAGCAGAATGTTCAATTAGGTTTTACGTCTAATCCTGATATTGATGTTGCTTTTTTAACAGATAGCTTGAATAACTTAACATCTGATTTTGCATTAGCCGCAGCTGCACAAGGTATTGATCCTTCAAGTGCAGAAGGAAGTGCTTTATTAGCTCAAATGTATCTTGCATACCCAACTAAAGTTGCTTTAAAAGGTAAAGGGGATAATGGTAAAACAGAGCCTGAAGATGGCGGTCAGTATGGCTTACGTTTAGGTGTATTTTTACCTGAATTTAATGATACTGAAATTGCACTCTATCACGTGAATTACCATAGCCGTCGTCCGCTTATATCTGGTCGCGTATCAAACTTTTCACAAGCTGCAATTGCCCAAGACTTAGCGATGATCATGACAACAGAAATTACGTCTGATAATGTTGCTGATTTAACTGCTTTTTCTAAAGCTGAAAACGAGTACCCTGAAGATATTAAGTTATATGGTTTAAGTTTTAATACGACTATCGGCGAAACAGCCTTCGCGGGTGAATTTGCTTTTCGCCAAGATGAACCGCTACAAATTGATGACGTAGAGTTACTTTACACAGCTATGCCTGAGCAATTGGCGGTTGCTGGTATTCGTCCTGATTTTGCGGGTATTTCGCAAATGAGTATAGGCGATGCGGTAAGCTCAGTTGGTGCAGGTGAAGTTGCCAAAGGCTACATTGAACGCGACACATCACAAATTCAATTTACAGCTACGCATTTATTTGGCCCTTCATTAGGTGCTGATAGTTGGGCTGTAGTTGGTGAAGTGGGTGTAGTTAAAATTCACGATATGCCTGGCTATGACGAAATGCGTTTAAATGTATCAGGCACTGGCCGTAGTGGCACAATAACAGGCCCAGGTACTACTGATTATTCAACATTGCAACTTGGTCTATCAAATGGCGCTGAAGAGAAATCATTCGCTACAGCATCGTCTTGGGGTTACCGCCTAATTGCGAAAGGCGATTACTTCAACTTTTACAAAGGTATTAACTTTTCACCACGTTTTGTATTTTCTCATGACGTAAACGGTAATACACCAGATCCTATGTTCTTATTTATCGAAGATCGTAAATCTTTAGGTGCTACGATGAACTTTAACTACCAAAATGCGTGGTCACTTGATGTGAGCTATAACTCGTTTTGGGGCGGTGGCGGTGTTAATACATTCTCAGACCGCGATTACGTTTCTTTTAACTTAAAATATTCTATTTAGGGGTAACATTACTATGATTAAAAAACCTACCCTCATCGCTACAGCATTTTGTAGTTTGTTTGCAAGCAGCGCAGCCTTGGCTAAATTAAACGCTGATGAAGTTGCTCAATTAGGTCAAAACTTAACGCCAATGGGTGCAGAAAAAGCTGCGAATGCTGATGGTTCTATTCCAGCGTGGAATAATGGAATTACAACAGCGCCTGCAGGTTATGAAGCTGGTATGCATCATCTTGACCCATTTACAGCTGATAAAGTGCTTTTCACTATCGATAAAAGTAATATTGAAAAGTACAAAGCCAATTTAAGTCCGGGTCAAATTGCTTTATTTGAAGCATACCCAGACACATTTAAAATGCCAGTGTATGAAACACGCCGCTCAGCTTCGTACCCTCAGTTTGTTTATGACGCGACTAAAAAGTTTGCACCGACTGCTGAATTAATCGAAGGCGGTAACGGTATTAAAAATACCGCGATAGGTATTCCTTTCCCTATTCCTAAAACAGGTTTAGAGGCAATTTGGAATCACTTATTACGTTACCGTGGCCAGTCTATTGAGCGCTTTGGTGGTCAAGCTGCACCGACTGCATCTGGCTCTTACAACTATGTTGGTTTTGATGAGCAGCTATTAGTTAAATACTCAGACCCAAGCGCAACACCTGCAGAGCTACAAGACTCAAACATTTTGTTTAAGTTTAAACAAAGCGTTACAGAGCCTGCACGTTTAGCGGGTACTGCATTATTAGTTCATGAAACAATGGACCAAATATTAACGCCGCGCCAAGCATGGACTTATAACTCGGGGCAACGTCGTGTTCGTCGTGCACCTAATGTTGCATATGATGCACCAGGCACAGCTGCAGATAGCCTGCGCACTACCGATGATTTTGATATGTTTAATGGCTCACCAAATCGTTACAACTGGACGCTAAAGGGTAAGCAAGAGTTATACATACCTTACAACAGCTATAAACTTCATAGCGACAAGCTAGAGTACGATGATATTTTAATGCCTGGCCATATTAACCCAGAACATACACGTTACGAAAAACATCGTGTTTGGGTTGTTGAAGCTAACTTAAAAGATGATACACGCCATATCTATAAAAAGCGTGTGTTTTACATTGATGAAGATAGCTGGCAAGTACAGGTTACTGATATTTATGATAACCGCGACCAACTTTACCGTGTAGCCATGGCTTATGGCCTTAACTATTACGAAGTTCCTACACAGTGGAGTACTCTTGAGGTTTATCATGATTTGAATTCTCGTCGTTATTTAGCAATTGGTTTAGATAACCAAGAAAAAATGTACGATTTTTCAAAGTCGTTTAACGATAACGAATTTACTTCAAGCGCTTTACGTCGCGCAGGTAGATAGTATTAAACTAGGCACTTAACAATATGTTAAGTGCCTTTTCCTTTCTCATCGCGTTTGTCTTACAGCGCGCAACGCACTCCCTAGTAAAAAGACAAACAACTCTCTCGTACAAGGCGATTAAAATTTATGAAGTATTTGGTATATGCCAGCCTGATAATAAGCGGTGCGAGTGTTGCACAAGAAGCCCCTAACTATGCAATCAGTGCAACAAATGCAGCTAAAACCTTACTCACTGATATAACTAACACGGGTAATGGCTTAATTGCTGTTGGTAAACACGGTACTGTTATTAAAAGTACATCGGGTGATTCATGGCAACAAGCTGAGCTAGTTCCAACTCAAGTGCTCTTAACTGCCGTTGATTTTAGTAACGAAAATAATGGATGGGCGTGTGGCCACGATGCAACAATCATAAATACTACTGACGGTGGCGTTAATTGGCAGCTACAACAAGCATTACCTGAATTAGACAAACCATGTTTAGATATTTTATTTGAAGATGACTTAAAAGGTTTTGCAGTGGGCGCATATGGCATGTTTTATCAAACTGCAGACGGTGGTCAACATTGGCAAAAACGCTTTTTAGATTCGCTACTTTTTAGTGATGATCGTGATTACTTAAACGATTTAAAAGAAAATGACCCACAAGGATACGAAGCGGAAACTGCTTCTATTTTACCGCACTTTAATCGTATAGAAAAAACAGACAATGGATTAATGC
The DNA here is from genome assembly GCF_014163565.1 of Pseudoalteromonas sp. SR45-5. Taxonomy (NCBI): domain Bacteria; kingdom Pseudomonadati; phylum Pseudomonadota; class Gammaproteobacteria; order Alteromonadales; family Pseudoalteromonadaceae; genus Pseudoalteromonas; species Pseudoalteromonas sp. SR45-5. Next base: position 8,926 of record NZ_JACJDN010000004.1, read on the forward strand.
TCGTTGGTGAAATGGGTTTAATGGCCAGAAGCATTGATGATGGTCAAACTTGGCAAAGAATAGAAGAAGTTTATCCCGGTTCATTCTTTGCAGTTGCCTCTGATAGCACTCAAGAAATTGTGGCGGGGCTACGAGGTAATGTTTTTGCAAAGCAAAGTGGCGAAAAGCAGTGGCAGCATTTTGAAAATGTTAAAACAGCGACGATTAACAACATCATTAATTATAATAACAAACAATGGCTCATGCTCGCTAATAGTGGCGTTATTTTTCATCTTCAAGATGGGTTACTCACCCATGAGCAGCTTGCTGACGGTAAAGCGATTCTTGATGGTGTAATTTTAGATAACAGATTGATCATGGCTACAGAAGATGGCATTAAAGTGAAGGAGTTAACCCCTTAATGCATAAGTTACTCGATTTTATTGAAAAGGCGATTTTTAGACATCGCTTAATTATGCTTATAAGTTTTGCACTTATAACCTGTTTACTTGTATTTAAAGCGACTCAAATTCAACTTGATGCATCGTTTAATAAAAATATCCCGTTAAATCACGATTACATGAAGGTATACACTAAACATGAAAAACAGTTTGGTGGTGCAAACAGTATTTTAATTTCAGTATGTGACGACAGCGGAGATATATTTAATCCAGAATTTTTTACTCAATTAAAAGCGGTTCACGATCAGCTTTATTTTATTCCTGGTGTAAATCGTCCTTTAGTGAATTCTATATTTTCACCTAGTGCTCGCTTTGTAGAAGTAGTAGAGGATGGCTTTGCCGGTGGTCCAATTATTCCTGCAAACTTTAAAGCAGATACGCGTGGATTAGGTGTAGTAAAGGAAAACATTGAAAAAGCAAAAGTTGTAGGGCGTATGATTGCCAGCGATTACTCTTGTGCAATGGTAACGGCTCAACTTTTAGAAACAGATCCTCAAACACAACAAAAATTAGACACATTAGCTTTTGCACAAAAGCTAGAAAGTGATTTAAGAGAGCCTTTAAGTACAGACAAAGTAAGTATTCATATTATTGGCTTTGCAAAAATGGCTGGTGATATAGCTGAAGGCGCAAAAGGGGTAGTCGTATTTTTTGCCATTGCTATCGCCTTTACCTTTATTATGGTTTGGCTATTTTGTGGCAGTTTAAAGCTAACTATTTTGCCAATCGCGTGTTCTATTATTGCTGTTATTTGGCAATTAGGCCTGCTTTCAAGTTTAGGGTTTGGACTAGACCCTATGTCTATTTTGGTGCCGTTTTTAGTGTTTGCTATTGGTGTAAGCCATGGTGTGCAGATGATCAATGCGATTGGCAAAAAAGTAGGTGAAGGAAAAAGTACGCGAATTTGTTGTCAGTCAAGTTTCAGGGCTTTATTAATACCTGGTGGTATTGCACTGCTTTCAGATACCGTAGGCTTTTTAACATTACTTACTATTGATATTGGTATTATCCGCGAACTTGCTATTACAGCGAGTTTAGGTGTGGCAGTAATTATATTTACAAATTTAATTTTGCTGCCAGTTTGGGCGTCGTACATGAACTTTGAAAACAGTGTACATATTCAATCTGGTGATGCTGAGAAGCCTAATATACTTGATAAGATCAGAGACATTTTAGTAAAAGCAACCGATCCTAAAATCGCTAAAATGATTATCGGTTTTACCCTTGTTTTATTTGCTCTAGGCTACTGGCAAGCAGATAAAATGCGTATAGGTGACTTACACGCAGGCGCGCCATCTCTGCATCAAGATGCCCGTTATAACCAAGACACGTTTTTAATTTCGGATAAGTACACTATCTCGTCTGATATTTTAAAAGTAATTGTAGAGGCGTATCCTGCAGCATGTACTGAGCATGATGTGATGGAGCGTATAAGCCGTTTTCAATACAAAGTTGAGAATGTGGCCGGTGTGCAGTCTGCTGTAAGTTTGAGCTCTGTAGCTCAATCGGTTAACGCGGGCTACAACGAAGGCAATTTAAAATGGCAGAGTTTGCCACGAAATTCAGCAAGCTTAGTACAGTCAACATCTCGAGTTGAAACTAGTACAGGCTTACTTAACGGTGATTGTTCAGTTATGCCAGTGATTATATTCTTAGATGATCATAAAGCACAAACTATCGATACCGTAATTAAGAGTGTTAAGCAATTTGCACAAGAAGAGGGCACTGAAAAACTAGCATTTAAATTAGCGTCAGGACCTGTGGGCGTAATGGCAGCTACTAATGAGTCTGTATCAGAAGCACAAATACCCATGATGCTTTACGTTTATGGTGCCGTTATTATTTTATGTTTAATGAGCTTTAGAAGCGTAAAAGCAACAGTAGCCGTGGTATTACCGCTTTATATTGTATCAACCCTTGCCCAAGCACTTATGGTACAGTTGGAAATAGGCTTAACAGTTTCTACTTTACCTGTAATTGCATTAGGTGTAGGCATTGGTGTTGATTACGGTATTTATATACTGTCGTCGATGATGGGGCAGCTTAAGCAAAACGTACCGCTTAGTGTTGCTTATCGTAATGCGCTTGTTGAGCGTGGCAGCGCGGTTCTATTTACTGGTATTACATTAGCTATTGGTGTGAGCACTTGGATATTCTCAGATCTTAAATTCCAAGTTGATATGGGTATACTATTAACCTTCATGTTTTTAGTGAATATGTTAGGTGCAGTGTTGTTATTACCCGCAATTGGTGGCCTTCTCTGGACTGACCAGAAAAAATAATGTGAATACTTTTGCTCCTAAATGGCCAGTAATGGCCATTTATATCTATATTTTGTGAATAGATGACCAAATAGCTGAAATGCTTAAAATGTTTTCATCGAAAAGGCTGTTTATTAGCTGTAAAAGGGTTAGAATTTAACTGACTCCACGCTAATAATACGCTGTACAAATATTCTGCTTTTAGCAGTAATAGATTAAGGAACATACAATGACACGAAATGAAGGCCAAGCCTCGGTTATCCTAGATAATGTCTGTAAGCTGATCCAGAAAAAAGTTCGCGCTGATAATGTGTTACTCGTTGAGAAATTCGCCAAAGCCTTGTACAGCAATATGTCTAAAGAGGATTTGGCAAACCGCAACGATAGTGACCTATATGGCGCAGCATTAAGCCTTTGGAACTCGCTAGAAAAAAATACTACTGACGACGCTGTTATCCGCGTTTTCAATCCAGAAGTGGCAAAAGATGGCTGGCAGTCATCACATACAATCGTTGAAATTATCACTAAAGATATGCCGTTCTTAGTTGATTCTGTTCGTATGGCCATGACTCGTGAAAATATCGCCTCTCACTTATTACTTCACTGCCCATTAAAAATTAAGCGTGATGAAAACGCTAAAATTTCTGGATTATCAAATTTAAAAGCAGAGCAAGAATCTTCATCTACTAAAACAGTATTTTTTATTGAAATTGACCGTCAAACAGATTCTTCTGTGATTGAGTCTTTCAAAAAAGAATTAGAGTCTGTGCTAGTTGATGTATCAGTTGCTGTTGATGATTGGCAACCAATCCGTAAAAAATTGATTGCAGTGACTAAAGAGTTACCTAATCGTCATCATAATAAAAGTAAAGATGAAGTTTCAGAAACAACTGAGTTTTTAGATTGGTTAGCTAAAGATAATTTTACCCTAATGGGTTACCGTGAATATGAGTTAAGCCCAGTTCAAGGTGATTACCAACTAAAAGGTAAAATGGATACAAGCCTAGGCTTGATGAAAAACTCGACTGAAGAACACACTCGCTTATTATCAGAATTACCTGAAGTTGCACGTCAAGAAGCTCGTAGCAGCAACCTACTGATTTTAACAAAAACTAACTCTGTTTCTCGTGTTCATCGTCCAGCTTACATCGATTATGTAGGCATTAAGCGTTTTGACGATGAAGGCAATGTAATTGGTGAAGACCGCTTTATCGGTTTATTTTCATCAAGCTTTTACAATAACAGTGCTACTGATGTACCTGTGTTAAAAAGTAAAATTAATCGCATTATGGAAATGTGTGATTTTGCTAAAGGTACTCACGCTTACAAAGCTGTTTTAAATATTTTAGAAACCTACCCACGTGATGAGCTAGTTCAAGCGCGCGAAGGTGAGCTACTTGAAGTTGCTATGGGTGTGTTACAAGTACAAGAGCGCGATATGTGTCGCTTGTTTGTACGTAAAGATGCGTATGGTCGTTTTTTATCTTGTATGGTTTATGTACCTCGCGAGCGTTATAACACGGCTCTTCGTCGTGAAACGCAAGATATATTAGCTAATGCATTTAATTCTGACGATAAAGTCGAATTTACTACTTATTTCTCTGAGTCAACACTGGCGCGTACTCATTACACCGTTCGTGTGACCGACAACAAGATCGAATATAATGTGAAAGACATCGAAAACAATTTAGTAGAAGCTGCACGTACGTGGGAAGATAAACTTCAATCTGCTCTTTTAGAGTCTGCGGGTGAAGCTCGTGGTAACGATTTAAATCGTAAATACTGTAACGCGTTTGCACGCTCATACAAAGATGAAGTGCTTCCAAGTGCTGCGGTTGTTGATATTGAAAAGTTAGAACTACTTAGCGATGAAAACAAACTAGAAATGCTGTTTTATCGTCCTCAAGAAGAAGCAAACAGCAATATTGTACGATTAAGCTTATTCCATAAAGATGAGCCGATTCACTTATCTGATGTCATGCCAATGCTTGAAAACTTTGGCCTTCGTGTTGTTGGTGAAACACCATATTCAGTTAAAACTAGCGATGGTCGTATCAACTGGATCATGGACTTCTCGATGCTTATTGACAGCAAAGGGATGGCAGATTTTGATAAAATCTCAGCACGTTTTCGTGCTGCATTAACAAATGTTTGGGGCAACCGCCTTGAAAACGATGGTTTTAACCGTTTAGTGTTAATGGGTGGCTTAACAGGCCGCGAAGCATCTATCTTACGTGCGTACGCTAAGTACATGCGTCAAATTGGTGTAACTTTCTCACAAAGCTACATAGAAAGTACATTTGCAAATTATCCTAATATCGCAGCGCAAATTGTTAACTTGTTTGCTAAAAAGTTCTCAGTTAAAAGCCCTGCAAGTGCTAAAACACTTGAAAAGCTAAGCACGCAAATTTATTTAGAGCTTGAAAATGTAGCAAACCTTGATGATGACCGTATTATACGTTTATACGTAGATATGATTGTTGCGACGCTGCGTACTAACTATTTCCAAAAAGACGATGCCGGACAGTTTAAGTCTTATGTGTCGTTTAAAATACAACCTAGCTTAATTCCAGATGTACCACTTCCTTTACCTGCGTTTGAAATTTTTGTTTATTCTCCGCGCGTAGAAGGTGTGCATTTACGTTACGGCAAAGTAGCGCGTGGTGGTCTGCGTTGGTCAGATCGTCGTGAAGACTTCCGTACTGAAGTACTTGGCTTAGTTAAAGCACAACAAGTTAAAAATACGGTAATCGTACCTGTTGGTTCTAAAGGTGGCTTTGTATGTAAACAACTACCGACTGAGCGTGAAGCGTTTATCAAAGAAGGCCAAGAGTGTTATAAAATCTTTATCCGTGGTCTTTTAGATATTACTGATAATATTGAGCGTGGTGAAATAGTACCAGCGCGCGATGTTGTTCGTCATGATGAAGATGATGCTTACCTAGTAGTTGCAGCGGATAAAGGAACTGCTACTTTCTCTGATATCGCAAATGGCATTGCTAACGAATACAATTTCTGGCTAGGTGATGCATTTGCATCTGGTGGCTCGGTTGGTTATGACCATAAGAAAATGGGTATCACAGCAAAAGGCGCATGGGAGTCAGTTAAACGACATTTCCGTGAAATGGATATTGATTGTCAAACTACCGACTTTACAGTAGTAGCAATTGGTGATATGGCAGGCGATGTATTTGGTAATGGTATGCTGTTATCTAAGCATATTCGTCTACAAGTTGCCTTTAACCATATGCACATTTTTGTTGACCCTAATCCAGATGCTGCTACATCTTACCCTGAGCGCGAACGTTTATTTAATATGCCGCGTTCTTCTTGGGAAGATTACAATAAAGAGCTAATTTCTGCCGGTGGCGGTGTGTTCTCTCGTGCAGCTAAATCAATTACGCTTAGCCCAGAAATGAAAAAAATGTTGGGCACTAAAAAAGCTAGTATGACACCAAATGAGTTAATGAAAGCCTCATTAATGATGGAGTTTGATTTACTGTGGAATGGCGGTATTGGTACATACATTAAACACTCTAAAGAAACTGATGCCGATGTAGGGGATCGTGCAAACGATGCACTACGTATCAATGGTAGAGATTTAGGCGCTAAAATAATAGGTGAGGGCGGTAACTTAGGTGCAACGCAATTAGGTCGTGTTGAATTTGCAGCTAAAGGTGGTCGTGTTAATACTGACTTTATTGATAACGTAGGGGGTGTTGCCTGTTCAGATAACGAAGTTAACATTAAGATTTTACTTAATGGCTTAGTCGCTGAAGGTGACCTAACACGTAAACAACGTGATGAGCTACTTTACTCAATGACAGATGAAGTTTCTGAATTAGTATTAAAAGACTGTTACCGTCAAACACATACTATTTCAATTACACAGTCTAAAGGAACTTCAACGCTCAAAGAAAAGATTCGCTTTATTCATGCGCTTGAAAAAGAAGGCAAGTTAAACCGTGCTATCGAATTTATTCCAAGTGATGAAGAATTGGCAGAACGCGCCGCTGCAGGTAAAGACTTAACTCGTCCTGAGCTTTCAGTGCTAGTGTCTTACGCAAAAATGGTATTAAAAGAGTCTTTAGTAAGTGATGAAATTACTGAAAACCCTTACTATCGCCAATTGCTTGTTAAGTCATTCCCACGTCCATTGCGTGAGAAGTTTAACGATGCGATGAACAACCACCCACTTCGTAAAGAAATTATTGCAACTAAACTTGCTAACAGTATCGTTAACGATATGGGTTTAAACTTCATGGTACGTATGCATGAAGAAACTGGTGCTAATGAAGCTGAGATAGCAATGTGTTACTCAATTGCTAGCGAAATATTTGAAATGCGTGAAACATGGTCTTCTATTAGTGCACTTGATAATAAAATACCAGCAGCAGTTCAAACTGAAATGCTTTACCAACTTCGTCGTACTGTGCGCCGTGCAACGCGTTGGTTCTTACGTCACCGTAATAAGTCACAAACGATTGAACAAGGAATTGAATTCTTTGCGCCAACCTTTAAAGATTTAAGCGATAACTTAAATACGTATATGATTGAAAAAGAAAATGATCGTATTGTAATTGAGGCCAATAAGTTAATTGACGCGGGCGTTCCAACAGATATAGCTAATCGTATTGTTTCTTTATCAAGCTTATTCTCTGTGATGGATTTAGCAGAAGTTGCGAATAGTTCAGGTAAGAGTATTTCGATGGTGTCCAATACTTACTTTAAACTAGGTGCAAGAATGGGTCTGCATTGGTTCTTAGAGCAAATAACTAAGCAACCAGTAGCAAATCATTGGCAAGCACTTGCTCGCTCGTCTTATCGAGAAGAGCTTGATTGGCAGCAACGTACGTTATCTGAAGTTGTATTAAATAGCTTTGAAGGTGATGAGAGCGATGTTGATAGTCAAATAGACGAGTGGATGGATAGCCAAGATTTATTACTGCAACGCTGGAAACAAATGCTGGCTGAGTTTAAAACATCACAAAGTCACGACTTTGCTAAGTTCTCGGTCGCACTTCGTGAACTTATGTTGTTAAGCCACAATTGTGATACATCGGGAAAATAATTTAGCTTTAATCAGTTAATTGTTTAGTAAATAAATAACTGATTGTTAAAATTGTTATACAATACCTCAGCCTTGTCTGAGGTATTTTTTTGTCTAAAATTTAAAAAGAGGATTATATTGATGTTTTATGATTTAGCTCGCCGTTTTATGTTTACCCGTGATGCGGAGTGGGCGCATGAGTTTGCACTTAATAATCTTCGTCGTTTTACCAATACACCTTTAAATTTAGCTTGGTCGCAAAATATTTCTGATAAGCCAGTCGATTTTTTGGGTCTGAAATTTAAAAACCCTGTAGGGCTAGCAGCTGGCCTTGATAAAAATGCGGAATGTATTGATGCATTCAGCCAAATGGGCTTTGGTTTTATTGAAGTTGGCACTATTACGCCACGTGCTCAAGCTGGTAATGATAAACCTCGTATTTTTAGGTTGCCAGAATCAAACGCTATTATTAACCGTATGGGTTTTAATAATAAAGGCGTTGATAACTTAGTCGCAAATGTAAAAGCAGCAAAATACAGCGGCATACTCGGTATTAATATTGGTAAAAATAAAGATACGCCAAATGAACAAGGTAAAGATGACTATATTCATTGTATGCGTAAAGTATTTGAACATGCCTCATATATTACGGTAAATATTTCATCACCAAATACACCTGGCTTGCGTGATTTGCAATATGGCGCTGCACTTGATGATTTACTGCAAAGCCTTAAAAACGAACAGCTAGATTTAGTTGCAAAGCACAATAAACAAGTGCCTATGCTTGTAAAAATTGCACCGGATCTAGATCAAATTCAAATAGAGCAAGTAAGTGAGTCACTTTTAAATAATAAAATCGATGGTGTAATTGCCACCAACACCACGCTTGAGCGAGCTGCAGTTATGGGCCAGCTATATGCAGAAGAAGCCGGCGGTTTATCAGGTCACCCAGTTAGAATGCGTTCTACAGAGGTAGTGAGTGAATTGAAACGCTTAACACAAGGTAAGTTACCAATCATCGGAGTAGGCGGAATAGATGATACGCAATCAGCAAAAGAAAAGTTCGATGCAGGCGCAAATTTAGTCCAGGTTTATACTGGGTTCATCTACAAAGGTCCACAATTGGTAAAGTCGATCGTTAACGGCTTATAAGGATCAGTTATCTAAGCTTTTGATCGTTCGATAAATGTTCTAAGCAAGCATTTTAAAAGTGGTCAAAAGCGGTTATACTGTGAGCAATAATTATTCAACATACCCAAGGAGGAGTAAATGTTACAAGCATCAAAGCAATGGCAGTGGATTACTTGTCCTAATAAAAATCGTTTGTTACTTGATTTAAATGACGACATGCAATTATGTACGCCCTATAAGTTAAGACAACTCACCGATTCTGTTTTTAAAAATCCACGTTTTAGTCTAGAAGATGCTGCATTTTATGAACAAGTTTATAACTATTTAGATGGGTTTGAATTGTGGTCTGCTGCTCAAATTTGTCAAATATCGCTAAATGCAACCGCTGTTAAATATCACTTAAAACCCGTTTTATCAAAAAGCTGGTTTTTTGAAGAGTACACTGGAACAGAGCCAAGTGTAGAAGCAATAGTTAAATTAATATCTAAAACGCAGACTGGCGATTTTTTAATTGTAGAGCATTGCCCTGATGCATCTATTTGCTTAAATTTAAGCGAAACCTTTAAATTAGACGAAAACTTATCTTTAGCGCAATTTGAAGTAATCCGTATTTTGAATAATCGAGTACACCCCATCCTAAATCAGCAATATCAAAGTCAAACCGCCTAACCAAATTTAAGTCTTAAGCGTGTCTTTATGGCGTGTTTGTCGCCCAACCTATGTTATAATCCTGCGCAATTAGCTATTAAGGGTTATTACTTTGCAATTTATCGCACTTACTTCTATCGGAATCGAAAATTTATTGGTTGATGAACTAACAGAACTTGGCGCAACTGTGTCTAAGCAAACTGTTGGTTCTGTTCGTTTTGAGGCTGACTCATTACTGGCGCAAAAGGTTTGTTTATCAAGTCGTTTTGCAACGCGTGTGCTTATGCTTATTGAAGAAAAAGAAGGCGTAGATGACAAGAATAGCCTGTATAATTTTGCTCGCTCGCAACCTTGGCAAGAGTGGTTTGGACCAACTCAAACATTCGCTGTCGACTTCAACGGTACCAATGACTCATTAAAAAACACACAATTTTCGGGTCTTGTAATAAAAGATGCGATTGTTGACTACTTTAATGATTTATACGAGCAGCGTCCTAACGTTGATAAGCAAGATGCAAATGTGCGTGTTGTTGCACGATTAAATCGTTACGGCGTTTCTATGTATATTGACTATTCGGGCCCTCGTTTGTCTGAACGTGGTTACCGTCAAGGTCAAGGTAAAGCACCAATTAAAGAACATTTAGCGGCTGCATTAATTAAACGAAGTGGTTGGCTTGATAATGTAAAACAACCTTTATTCGATCCATGTTGTGGTGCGGGTACTATTTTAATCGAAGCTGCTGGGATGGCACGAAACGAAGCACCGGGATTATTTCGTGAAGGCTTTGCTTTTGAGCGTTTACCCAGTTTTAGAGCCGCTAAGTTTAAAGAACTTAAAGAAGAGTTACTTGCTAACATTACCGATCCTAAATTGTGGTTAATTGGCCACGATTACGATGAACAAGTTTTAAATAAAGCGATTGATAATGCCAAACGTGCTGAGCTTGATGATGTTATTAAGTTTAAGCAAAGCGATGCAACTAAACTTACTGCTGTTGCAAAATTACCGGGTGTTGTAATTTCAAACTTACCTTATGGTGAACGTATTGGTTCTATGGCTGAGCTTGTTGATTTACACCGTAATTTAGGTGTTGGCTTTAAAAAGCACTTTAATCATTGGAAACTTGCCTTACTAGGTATGGACGAGAGCTTATTTAAACTTTTAAAACTTGTGCGCCTTAAGCGTTATAAGTTTAAAAATGGCCCACTTGATGTTGAACTTAACTTATATCAATTAGATGATAAGCAAGTAAGTTTGACTACCGATGATAAAAAAGCGCTTAATTTTGAGGGCTCTACGTCATTCGCAAATAGATTGAAAAAGAATAAGCAAGGCTTAAAAAACTGGCTTAAACAAAATAAAGTAGACGCTTATCGTGTTTATGAAGCGGATATCCCTGAGTACAATGTTGCTGTAGATATTTACGGTGATTCTGCGGTTATTTTTGAATATGCAGCGCCTAAAGAAATTGATGAAAAAACATCAGAAAAACGCCTGCAAGACGTAATAACATTGACTTCGCAACAACTTGATATCTCACCTGAAAATATTGCTGTAAAAGTGCGTAAAAAGCAAAAGGGCGAAGAGCAGTATACGGCCATGTCTAAACAAAACCGAACTATGGTAGTTGAAGAGTTTGGTGCTAAGTTTAAAGTTAATTTATTTGACTACTTAGACACAGGTTTGTTTTTAGATCACCGTTTAATGCGTCGTTATATTCAAGAAAATGCGAAAGATAAGCGCTTTTTAAACTTGTTTGCATACACAGGTACTGCCTCTGTGCATGCTGCACTTGGTGGCGCTAAAGCAATTACAACAGTTGATTTATCTAAAACCTATTTAAAATGGGGCCAAGATAACTTCGATTTAAACAATATCAGTAATACACGTTACCGTTTTGAACAAGCAGATTGTTTAAAATGGTTAGAGCATGCGACAGCACAATATGATTTGATTTTTTTAGACCCTCCAACGTTCTCAAACTCAAAACGTATGAAAGACGCGTTTGATGTGCAAAGTGATCACATTAAATTATTAACGTGGGTTAAAAAGATCTTAAGTCCATCAGGTACTTTGATTTTCTCTAATAACAAACGTGGTTTTGTAATGGATGAAGTTGGCCTGATTGGTTTAGGTTTAAAAGCCGTTAATATCTCAGATAAAACGCTATCACCAGACTTCAAACGTAATAAAAAAATCCATAATAGCTGGCTAATTACGCATGGCTAAATGGATTTTATATCATACTGATGGTTGCCACTTGTGCGAACAGGCTGAGCAACTTATCACTGATGTACTAAATGACAACAGTGAGTTATTACTAATCGATATTATGACTGATGAGCAGCTTATTGCTGAGTATCAAATTACTATTCCTGTATTAAAAAGTGAAAAAGGCGAGAAATTATATTGGCCTTTTACTTTACACTCTGTGCGCGAATTTTTAGCACAAGCAGAATAAGAGCAAATAAGAACTATGGATTTAATAAGAATTTTAAAAGCACAACTTGCTTTTGGTACACATGCTTTGCTTAACAAAGCAGACGCTGTTATAGAAAGTGGCGAAAGAGTGTGTGTAGTTGGTCGAAATGGCGCGGGTAAGTCAACGTTATTAAAAGTACTTGATGGACAAGTTGTTTTAGATGACGGTGAAATAAATCAGCTTGGTGGCATTCGAATTTCTCGTTTAGAGCAAGATCCACCAAAAGGTGCAAGCGGAACAGTATTTGATTACGTTGCGCAGGGTATGCCGGAAATCGCTAACCTACTCATTGATTTTCATCATGTTAGCAACGAACTGCAAACACAATGTACTGATAAGTTATTAAATAAACTTGAACGTTTATCAAACCAACTTGAAGCCGCTGATGGTTGGCGTTTTGATAGCCGAATTCAATTAGTTTTGACACAATTAGAATTAACACCAGAGGCTAAACTTGAGTCCCTTTCTGGTGGCTGGTTACGTAAAGTAGCACTTGCGCGTGCACTTGTAAGTGAGCCTGACTTATTATTACTAGATGAGCCAACAAACCATTTAGATATGGCTAGTGTAATGTGGCTTGAACAGTTTTTAAAAGAATTTAAAGGCGGCATTGTATTTATATCGCATGACCGTGCGTTTATTCGCGCTGTTGCTACGCGTATTTTAGATTTAGATCGCGGTAAACTTATTTCGTACCCAGGTGATTACGCGACTTATCTAGAGCAAAAAGCGCATGATTTAAAAGTAGAAGAAGCGCAAAATGCATTGTTTGATAAGCGTTTAGCTGAAGAAGAAACGTGGATTCGCCAAGGTGTTAAAGCGCGAAGAACGCGTAACGAAGGGCGTGTTCGAGAGCTAAAACAGCTACGTAATGAGCGCAAGCAACGTGTTGATCAAGTTGGAAAAACTGACTTTAATATTGAAACAGCTGATCGCTCAGGTAAGTTGGTATTTGAAGCTAAGAACCTTTGCCATGCATTTAAAGACAAAGTTATTGCTGATGATTTTTCGACACTTGTAATGCGTGGCGACAGAATTGGCTTAGTAGGCCCAAATGGTATTGGTAAAACAACACTATTAAAACTAATGTTTGGTGATTTAGAACCTGATAGTGGTATTACTAAGCAAGGTGTTAATTTAGAGTTTGCTTACTTTGACCAATACCGTGAAAAACTTGACGAAGAAGCAACTGTTCAAGATAACGTTGCCGAAGGTAAACAAGAAGTGATGATGGGCGGTCGTTCACGCCATGTTTTAGGTTACCTGCAAGACTTTTTATTCCCTCCAGCCCGCGCTCGAACCCCGGTTAAAGCACTCTCTGGTGGTGAAAAAAATAGACTGCTATTAGCTAAACTGTTTTTAAAACCATCTAATATACTTGTTCTCGATGAGCCAACGAATGACTTGGACATTGAAACGTTAGAGTTACTAGAGGACATTATTAATCAATATCAAGGTACAGTGCTGATTGTAAGCCATGACCGAGAATTTATTGATAATACATGTTCTAGTGTATGGGCATTTGAAGGCAATGGTAAAGTAACAGATATCGTCGGTGGTTATAGCGACTATGAAGCTTATGTAGGTTACTTAGCTGAACAAGAAAAAAAAATTCAGCAACAACCAGTAAAAAAAGTTGAAAAAGTAGCCGCTCCAGCTGCAAAACCAGCAGCTAAGACAAATAAACTCTCTTACAAATTAAAACTTGAATTAGAGCAACTACCGAATAAAATGGAAAAACTAGAAGCTGAAATTGAAGCTCAACAAGCTGTAGTGAGTGACGCAAACTTTTTTAAACAAGAGAGTGATGTAACAACTAAAGCATTGAACCATTTAGCACAACTTGAGTCTGACCTTGAAGCTGCCCTTGAGCGCTGGGAAGAACTTGAAGAATTACAGAATCAGTAGTAAGGACTAAAATGAAATATAAATTACTCGCTGCCAGTATTTTAGCGACATTAAGCACTTCAGCAACAAGTGCGACGTACCAGTTAAGTGAATTAGGGACTCTTGAAGACGCTAAATATTCTTATGTAACAGATGTAAGCGAAAGCGGGCATATTATTGGTTTCGCAAATGGTTTATACAATTTACCTATTGATACAAGCTATATAGATTTTACTGAAAACCTTATTGAAAATAGCTATGACAATACAGAGGCAGCATTTGAATTAAGTGATAAAGAGATTACCTTCACACTTGATGACATTGAAAATAATGATGCGGTACTTACTAATGCTGATGCACACACTTTCATGGTTAGTTTTTTATCTTCAATTTCTACAAATTTTGAATATCAAAAATTAAGCTCATTAGTAGGCATAAAATATAATGATACACAAATAACTGAGCAACCATTATTTGATATTGCATCTGTTGATTATGACGGACTAACACGTTCAACTACTAACCTTTTTAATGCTGTAACTGAAGATGGTGTTACAGTCGGTTGGGGAAGCGCTCCATACGATAAAGTATCTTTTACACCTGATGGTGAAGATGATGCAGAAACATGGTTTACTCATGAATTTATAGAGCGTGGGATTGTAATAAGCGCTGATGGCAGTGTAAGTGTTGAGTTAGAGCCTGAGTTTAATGAATACGGTGGTACAAGTCGTGCCAACGATATTATTAAAACTAACAGTGGTTATACCGTTGTAGGTAACATGTCTACAAGCATTCCAGATGACAGACAAGATAATATTGATGATAACTGTGATAATGAAGACGAACCTACGTCAGTATGTATCAACTTGTTAAATACAAATATTACACGAGGCTTATTTAATAAGCGCGCTGTTAAATGGGAACTTGATGAATCACTTAATATCACGTCTGTTGAAGAGCTTGGTATGGCACTGACACCTGACGAAGGTGAAGCGGAAGATGATGCATTTACAAGTACTGCTTTAGCAGTGAACAACAACGGGACAATTGTAGGATCATCGAATACACGTTATTACAAAAATGACGATACAATTCTTACAATGCCAGTTTATTTTAAAGACGGTGCGGTTGTTGATTTTATTAATCAAGAAGATGACTGGCAGTCTGGTAAATCAATTGCTATTAATGATAACGATGTAATTACAGGTTATGCAACTAAGCGTATTGAAGGCACTCTTCGTAATAAATTCTTTTACCATGATATAGCAACGGGTAGTACGGTTTTCCCTACTGATTACTTTTCAAGCTCAAGTTCTTACGGTAACGATATAAACAACCAAGGTTATATTGTAGGTGAAGGGGAAGTGGGTGTTTCTGATAGCTCGCGACTCAAAGAGGCCTTTATTTACAAAATTGGTGAAGACAAAATCACTAATCTAAACGATTTACTGCCTTGTTATGACACCGACGGTGAAACTGATTACGCTTATACTATGGTTGAAGCGACTGCTATCAACGAAAATAATGAAATATTTGGTACTGCGACTAAAACAGTTGAAAAGCTAGATTCATTAGGCGGTGTAGTAACTGATATTAATGGTGAAATTGAATATGAGAGTATTGCAATAGCAGTTAAATTAACGCCCATTGCAAATGGTGAAGTAGAAAGCTGTGCTCCAGTAGAAGCTGAAGTTTATGAGCGTAACTCTGCTAGTTTCCCTTGGTATACATTATTGTTATTACCACTGGTTGGCTTAAGGCGCGTATTTCGCTTTTAAAGTTTATTGATTATAAAAAAACCAACTTAATAAAGTTGGTTTTTTTTTCGTCTATAATATTTTATTAGATTAGGATTGCA
>NZ_JACJDN010000500.1:0-3017 GCF_014163565.1 Pseudoalteromonas sp. SR45-5
ATGTAGAATAATTAAGCAGTTGGATTAATGCTAAGAAAACACCACGGTTTTATTACCATTAATAAATAGCTTATGCTCTGAGGCAAGTTGAAGTGCTTTACAAAACACAGTCTTTTCAACATCTTTGCCCATTTTAGCCATCATTTCGGCGGTATTAGCATGTGTAACGCTGGTTACATCTTGCAAAATAATAGGCCCTTCATCAAGCTCATTATTAACAAAGTGAGCGGTAGCACCAATAATTTTTACGCCGCGCTCAAATGCTTGATGATAAGGTTTAGCCCCTATAAATGCTGGCAAAAATGAGTGATGAATATTAATTATTTTACCTTCAAATCGACCCACAAATTCAGGACTTAAAATACGCATGTATTTAGCAAGACCAATAATGTCAGGATTGTAACTGGCAATTAAATCGCCTACCTTTTTATCATGTTCGCTACGGGTTAACCCTTCGTGCGATACAACATGAAATGGCACACCAAACCCTTTAGCTAGCGGCTCTAAATCAGCATAGTTAGCAATTACAGCGAGTACTTCAATATTAAGAGTTTGTTCAAATTGCTTTAACAGCATACCACCTAAACAATGAGCTTCTTTAGTTGCCAGTAAAACTACTTTAGTTTTTGCGCCGCAATGTAGCGCAAGTTTAGCGCCTTGTGGCAACAGTGCGCGTAATTGATCTAAAAAGTCGCTTTGTGGCTCACCTGTAAGCTCTGTACGCATAAAAAATCGCTGCGCGTCTTTATCTACAAATTCGTTGTTACGCGTAATGTTTAAATTATTTTTATGGCAAAGCCCTGTAATTTTAGCTATTAAGCCTACATCATCAGCACATTGGGTGGTTAGTATATAGCTCATTGTCCTCATTCTTACCCTGTAATTAATCCTTTCATTATTTGTGTTTTGGCACATAAAGCAAGGGCTTTGTGAACTAATCCAATATTAATCATGTTGTTGAGTGCAAAAGAGGTAATAAAGTTAAAAAGTATTGAATAGAGGTTAAAAAAAATGCCACCTAAGTTAACAAGGTGGCATTAATAAAAGTTATCTAGGTTTGAGGTTAATTAACCCTTGGGCTCGGGAGATAAGTTTTCTTCTTGTCTTAAATACCCGGCAGCTTCTTCATCATCTTTCGTTATCGCTTGCTGAGTAGGTATAGCGCGCGTTTGTTGGTTTAGTTGATGTATTTGTGACGCATTACCTAAATCACGCTCACTGGTGATTGAGGCGATAGATTCGCGGTCTTTTAAGAATGAAATAACGTCTTTTTTGATTGCTTGTAATTGTCCTTCGTCTTTATGCATTTCCATAATGTGGCGAGGATGTTCAAGGTTTTTCATACCTGTTGCAGCAAACGTAGTAGAGATAACACGAGAAACAATAATCCAAGGCGTTATGCTACTGCGTACTAAAGTATTTTCTGAGCGGGTGCTATCGTGAATACCAGTACCTGTTGATATTTTAGACTCAGTAAAAGTGCCTTCACATTTAAAGTACACAAGCAGTGACTCAAATTGCATTTCTGCAAAAAATAGATGCGCTGTGTTTGCAAGTAACTGCGCAAATGCTTTAATAAGTACGCCTATTAGCAATAAGTGAAAGCTTGTCATTAATAGCTCACTAAATTGAATGACATGTTGGTTATTAAATGCCTGTTTAAAACTATTAATATTTGCCGCATCAATGTAATGGTAAATATTAATAAACGAATACGCTAAAAGTACAGTAAATGCTAACGCTACAATATAAAGTAAGTTACCGCTCACCAAAGCAAGTAATCTCGCGAGTGTAAAGTTTTTACCTAAGTCCATTGAGTGCAGTTTAGGCTGAATCTCTTGGATCATTTCACCTTTAAAACCGCCTTTACCTTCTATTTGTTCTTGAAGCTTAGGGTCTAATTCTCTGTAAACTCTGTTAGGTACTTCTTTATAACGGCGATTAGCCATTACTAGGTTATCGAGGTTTATGAAAATCTCGTCTGGATGAACAGACTCTTGCCAGTTTTCACGTAGTTCAGATACTTCAGCTGAAGGGGTAACTGAATTTAAACGCGCTTTAATCATGATAAAAGCAAGCGCACAGCTTAGAGTCGCTAATATAATAATTGCAATTAAGTATATTCCAGCATGAAGACTAGGCAGTTGCTCAAGCCAGTTATCTATTTCTTGTTTACTAATGTGCTGCTCTTTCATCAACCATGACATAGAAAGACCAATAGCGATGGGTAAAATAAAAGATAAAGAAATAATTTTAGCGAGTGCACCAGTACCAAGTGCTTCAATATTCTTTTCTGCATTTCGAGAGATAGGTTTACCTGTAGAGCGCCAAGAAAAAAGCACGTAAAACATTAATATTGCACTATAAACCGGAAATGCTAATTCCCCAGCTTCACCGGTAAAGCCCGACAAAGATACAAATGCAACAAGGCCATAAGCAATAAGGGCGACAAAGGTGCTTACCCATGAGCCAAATAATCGCTGGGCAACATTTCGAATAGGATATGGTAGAAACAATAGCTTAGGGATTAAGCTGTGAAGTAAGCGTGATAAAAAACCATTAGGCTCTTTAAATGTACTGTTTTTACGACCAACCAGCATTTCTTCAAGTGATTGCGCTGTGTAGGCTACTTCTTTTTGTTCTTCTTGAGCGGTTGATGCTTGCGATTTACTGTAGTTATAAGCAAGCGAAGTTGGGTGGTTTCTACCTACAAAGTATTTAAGTGTTGCATAAATACCTGCAGATAGTGAGCGAATGCCGAATGCTAAAATAAGCATGCCAAACACCATTAAAATCCAACCTGCGGTTGTATCTTCTTTCACAGAGCCCGCAGCAATAACAAGTAAACTAATACCTGCTATAGACTCAATGAGTCCTCTTAATGCTGTTACTTTACCTTCCAGTTTGAAGGGGTTTTTTAGTCCAAGATCAATCGATCCATAATCAAAAGCCATTGAATTCTCCATTTAAACAGCACCCCAATTGCAGGGGACAAAGTGTAATTAATCTGAACTTAG
>NZ_JACJDN010000501.1:0-3014 GCF_014163565.1 Pseudoalteromonas sp. SR45-5
GCTTAATAAGTAAGCCGCAACATATGTTAAAATAATACTCTACATATCAATCACTTTTGCTATAATGCGCGCCTTCGCGTGTCACTAAAATTATAGTTAAATACAGATATGAAATTTAAAAAATTACTTCCTCTCGTTACTTTTACATCAATTGCTTTATCGTCTTCTGCTTTTGCGGCTAATTGGAGCAGCACAGCACTACATATTAATAATGGCGACCAAAAAAACCCATTCACTGAGCAAGAGTCAAACACCACTGTTTACTCGGTTCAACATGCATCGGGTTACGATTACGGCGATAACTTCTTTTTTATCGATTACAGTAAAGACGATACCGATGATGGTTACCAAGATGCTGATTTTTATGGTGAGTGGTATTCGACGGTAAGCTTATCGGCCATTAGCGGCGAAAAAATTGGCGCAGGCGCATTATTAGATGTGGGCCTTACCGGTGGTATTAACGTTGCTGGCGACGCTAAAGTAATGAAATACTTGCCTGGTGTTAAATTAAGCTGGGATGTACCTGGGTTTAACTTTTTTCAAACGCTATTCACAGCTTACATTGACGATAGTGAAGGTGTAGCAAAAGGCGGGGCTCCTATTGAAACAAATAGCTGGATGCTTGATGTTGCCTTTGAATACCCTTTCACTATTGGCTCACAAAAATTTAGCTTTAAAGGCCACGCTGAATACATTGCAGAACGTGAAGATGAATTTGGTAACGATGTAGAGGCGTGGATACTCGCACAGCCTATTTTAGTATGGGATATGGGCCACGCTCTTCAAATGAAAGAAAACACACTACTGTTGGGTATGGAATTACAATACTGGCACAATAAACTAGGTACTGAAGTCACTGAGTCAGTGCCACAAATCCATATTGAGTGGACGTTTTAAGCTTTAACGATACTCGTTTTACTCTACATTAATAAGCGAAGCTCTCTTTTAGCTTCGCTTTTTTCATCTCCAAATTAAACAACGTTGAGCATGACAAAGCCTCAATTGAATAGTACTTAATGTTTGGTTACTATAATGAATTATTCTGAGTTTTATATATTAGAGCTCATATTATTTGTCCTTAATTGGAGTAACCAAATGTCGTCGATTAAAGTTATTTGCTTTTCTACTTTATTGTTATTAACAAACAATGCATTAGCGAGCACAACGCAAGATACCTCTTCACTTTCTTATGATGCACTTTTAAGCAGTTATCAGTACGACTTTAAAGTAAATTACTTTAACATTGAGTCACAAAAACAGTCCCTTAAAATGGCGTATATTTACTTAAAGCCTACCAAATCCGACATGCCTACAGTGACGCTTATGCACGGCAAAAATTTTAATGCAGATTACTGGACTACCACTGCGCAATACCTGCAATCTTTAGGCTACGGCGTATTAATTCCTGATCAAATTGGTTTTGGAAAATCATCTAAACCAACTAATTACCAGTATTCATTTGCGGCTCTTGCTCATCATACTCATGCGTTAATGGACTCACTTAATATAAAAGAGTCAATTGTATTAGGGCACTCTATGGGTGGGATGCTAGCGAGTCGTTTTGCACTAATGTACCCAAACACAACTAGTAAATTAATTTTACTTAACCCTATTGGGCTTGAAAACTACCTGCAGTATGTTGATTACAAAGATACAAATTTTTTCTATAAAAACGAATTTTCAAAAACGCCAGAAGGCGTAAGAAAATACCAACAAAAAAATTACTACGATGGTAAGTGGAATACCACATATTCAGCCCTAACCGACTTTATAACAGGGCAAATACAAGGCCCAGATAAAGAACAAATGGCATGGGTAAATGCAAAAACATACGATATGATTTTCACTCAACCTGTAATAACCGAATTTAAAGATTTAGCAGTACCGGTTAAATTAATTATTGGTACACGCGATAGAACCGGCCCTGGCCGTAACTGGAAAAAAGACGGTGTTGATTACGAGCTTGGTCGATATGATAAATTAGGCAAACACGCTGCAACACTTATCCCTGACGCACAATTATTTGAACTGGATAATTTAGGGCACCTGCCGCACATTGAAGATTTCGAACGCTTTAAAAATGTATTTAAACAAGCACTTGCTGCTGAATAACCACGCTTAAAAACTAAAATAAAACCCCTGTAGGTAAAATACTTACAGGGGTTTTATTTTAATTACGCATTAATACTAAACGTACACTACTTCAAATAGTAAAGCGCTTAACTACAGTGTGCATTGTGGGTTTTTACCCTGTGCTTTAGCAGTGCTTTGCTCGCTAAGTGCTTTACTCATTTGCGCTTGTAGATTTTTAATACGGTTACTTGGCGCTGGGTGAGTAGATAAAAACTCAGGGGTTGTACCGCTGCCCGCTGCACTCATATTTTCCCAAAGTGTAACCGACTCTTGTGGATTAAACCCCGCCTGTGCCATTAAATCCAGACCTATAGTATCGGCTTCTGATTCGTGAGAGCGGCTAAATGGTAAAACAACTCCATATTGTGCGCCCAAACCTAAGCCTTGCATAATTTCGTTACGGTATTGAATATTACCCATTTCAAGTGCAGCACTACCAAGCTGCATACCGGTATCTAAAATAGAGCTTTGTGAAACACGTTCATTAGAATGCTCAGCAATTACGTGCCCTACTTCGTGCCCTAGTACTGTTGCTAGTTGGTCTTGATTGGTGGCTATTTTTAATAAGCCCGTATGAACCCCAATGTAACCCCCAGGTAATGCAAAAGCGTTAGCAGATTCATCTTCAAATACCACTACTTCCCAATTTTGCGACGCGTATTCTTTTGGTAATACAGCCACTACTTTTTCAGCAATACAATTTACATAAGAATTTGTTTTAGCGTCTTTATTTATTGGCTGAGATGCTTTCATTTCGGCAAAGCTAGCAGTACCCATTTCACTCATTTGTTGATCTGAGTAAAGCGCTATTTGAGTACGTCCTGTTGGTGACGTTTTACAACCGGCTAAAACGGCTGTCGCTAATACTGCAAGTACTAGTT
>NZ_JACJDN010000502.1:0-3012 GCF_014163565.1 Pseudoalteromonas sp. SR45-5
CTAACAAGTTATTAAAAATCGTAAGACGCAGATAATTGAATTCTACGAGGAGACTGGTAAGACTGAGCTAAACCAAACGTAGCATTTCCATCGCCAGCAGCTATTTCTGCAGCTTCGTCGTAACGAGTTTCAGTAGAAGCATCAAATACGTTAAATACATCCATAGCTAAACGAACTTTCTGATCGTTAAAGCGAAGGTTATAAGTAAAGTTAAGATCTAAGCGTGCTGTCCATGGTGTAGTACCCATGCTGCCACGAGGGAAACGTTTGTCACCTACGTAGTAAGTATCACCGTATACGTATTTATCAGGGTCTGGAGTATAACCTTGACCTAAAGCAGTCCAAGGACGTCCAGATGCGATATTAACATTAGCACCAATTAAGAAGTCTTCTGTAACAGCAAAAGCACCATAAATTTTAATGTTATGACGACGATCTGCAGGTAGATTACCATTAGCACCATCCATTAAATAAGGGTAATCCCAATCTTGCGTAAGACCTGCATCATCTTGACCATTATCAGATTTAACAAAACCTTCTGTATTACCATAGTTGTGAGACCATGTGTATAGCGCTTTTAAAGACCAAACCTGATCCCATGTTTTCTCTAATGTTAAATCAACTGATGCATATTTACGCTTAGCATCCGGATAACCTAACTCTTCTGCACTAAAGCTATATTCTTCAGTGGTGCCGTCACCATCAAGATCGAAATTGAAAGTAGCGCCATTACCAGGGTTAAATAAGAACCAGTTTTCACCTAAATATTCACCATTTTCATCACTAAAGATATAAGAACCATCATCAATTTGATTACCTAAAACACGGTAAGTAGCCTTGACTCCCCAAGACCAATCATCATTAATTGCTGCTTGATAACCAATCATATACTCATCGTTATACATAGGTTCAAGATCTTTATCAGATAAGGTATTTGATGGTTTTGCAGTACCGTCACCACCATTAGAAATAGCAGGATCACCTAGCTGAGTACCTAAACCAACAGGGGTACCGTCAGCATTTAACCCTTCATAGGCGTACCAAGTTTGGATATACGTTTCTGCACCAGCTAAACGAATATTTGTATTAGCTGCTACTGGTAGATAATAACGACCAGCAGTGAAGAACAACTTACTATCGCCATCTCCATTAATATCCCAAGAACCACCTATACGAGGAGCAATTTGGTTATCAATAGAAACAAACTCTTCGCCATCTGCATTGTAGTTAGTAAAGCTATCATTACGGAGGCCTAATGTTAATGTTAAATCTTCAGTAACTGACCATTGATCTTCAATATAAATAGCCCAGTTTTCTACTTCAAACGAACCGCCATTTTTATAATCGCGTACACGTGTTGTCTTCATTTCTTCAGGTAAGACATAACCATTAGCCAGCCTTGCGCCTTCTTCATATGTACGATAATAGTAGTAAACGCCACCAGAGTTTTGTGTTGTTGAATCAGCTGTATTAGTTTCAGAATCATAGCCAAATCTTAACGTGTGCTCATCGTTTAGGTAGTAATCAAAGTCAACTCGCAATTGCTCGCGTTTATCTTCATTTTCACCAACGGTAAAGTTTACATAACATGTAGTATCCTCACCTAAATCGGCATCATAACCTGTAGGACAATCATCGAAGTCTGAGTAATCAGTTTCTGAAAACTTAACTTGGCCAAACATTGCTGACATACTTAGATCATCTGTAAGGTTACCAGTATAGCGAACTGCAAAACTTTCTCCGCCTCGCTTATGATAAGCTGTGCCACCATCTACAGTATAATTACCATTTCCTTGAGGATCTGAAATTGTTTTTTCTGAATAAGTGCGTTTGTCACTAAAGCCCCAAAGCATTAGTTGATGATCTTCGTTAATATTCCAGTCAAAGCGTGCTAGGTAATATGGGTCATCATCTTTTTCAACTGTTAAATCTGTTTGAGATGCATTACCATATTCGTAGTCATTATCTCTTGCAGTGTAAATACCATAGAAAAATAATGTATCTTCAATTATCGCACCTGAAGCATAAATACTTGTTTCAAATGAGTTGTCATAGTCGTCTTGGTTATTAACATATAAATCACCAATACAATGCCCATCAGCGTCTTCACAACGATCATTTTGTTTATAAAGTGAATTAGGAGCTTGCTCACTTAATGAGTCAGACGAATAAATCGTTTCAACACCAAAGTGAAAATCATTAGAACCAGATTTAGTAACTGATGAGATTAATCCACCGGTAGTACGCCCAAACTCTGCAGAATAACCACCCGTCTTAACTTGGAAGCTATCGTACGCGGTGAAAGGGATTGTTGCGCCACCAAGACCATTTCGGAAATTAGTCATATTTAGACCATTCACGTAATAAGCATTTTCAGCTACAGAAGCACCACCAAATGAAGCTTGGTCGCCAAAACGACTGTCCCCTTCAGTTGCGCCAGGCGCAAGCAATGCAACTGAAGTTACAGAGCGAGATATAGGTAAAAGTTCTAGTTCTTCAGAGCTAATATTGAGTGAAGATTCTGATGCAGAAACATCTATCGCACGAATAGAACCACCGACAACTGCAATTCTTTCGATATTACCTGTAGTTAGTGGAATTTCAATAAGAGCTGTTTTACCAACTCCTATTACTACATCTTTAACTTGAGCTTGGTCAAAACCAGCTTGTGAAACTACTATATTATACTTGCCTACCGGTACCTGTTTTAGATCGAACTCGCCGTTAGAATCTGCAATAAGCGTTTTTGAATAACCTTTAGTGTCATCTGTTATTGTTATTGTTGCACCCGCTAGCGAAACACCTGACTGAGCCGTTAAGCTACCTTTTATAGCGCCGTTAACGTTATCTGCCATTGCAGGCATTGCCGCACTTAACGTCATTGCAACTGCTGCAGCAGTAAATGAGCGTTTAAATGTCTTAGAAAAATTATGGTTCATCTTGATTTATCCCTAGATAATTAAATTATTATTTTTTATGTATTACATTATTTAAATTCACATAAAAATTACT
>NZ_JACJDN010000503.1:0-2999 GCF_014163565.1 Pseudoalteromonas sp. SR45-5
AGCTCATATTACCTGTGCCTATAAATGCGATTTTTTTATCTGACATAAATCTGTTATCACCTTTTAAGTTCGTGTTCCAAAAATGTCTGTGCCGATCCTTACCATGGTTGAGCCTGCGCTAATGGCAGCTTCAACATCGTTACTCATACCCATCGACAAAGTATCTACTTGAGGATATTGGGTCTTTAGTTTATCAAAGCAAGTTTGTAATTGCTCAAAAGATTGAATTTGCGTATCCAGTTTGTCGCTTTTAGCGGGAATTGCCATTAAACCTCGAAGTGTTAAGTGCTCACATTGGTTAATAAAATTGGCAAGTTCATCTATTTCATCACGGCGGCAACCTGACTTTGCTTCCTCATTACTTATATTTACTTGAATAAGTATATTAAGAGGTGGTTTATCGTCTGGGCGCTGGGAATCTAATCGCTTTGCTATTTTTATGCGATCAACACTTTGCACCCAATCAAAGTTAGCAGCTACTAATGCACTTTTATTTGATTGAATAGGGCCAATGAAATGCCAAATGATGTCGCTATATGACTGTAGTTGAGCTATTTTATCTATAGCCTCTTGAACATAAGATTCACCAAATTCGCGCTGACCATGCTCATAAGCTGCAATAATATCTTCGCTTGGTTTAGTTTTAGACACTGCTAGTAGAGTAACTTCGTTAGTGTTTCGCTGTGTGTTTTTTGCCGCGTCTGCAATTCTAGCGTAGGCGGATGTGAGTCGTTCTGCTATTGTAACCATATATTTATCAGTTAGTTGTGGAGTCATAAATGGATATTACCGAATTATTAGCGTTTAGTGTGCAACACAAAGCATCCGATTTACATTTATCGTCGGGTGTTTCACCTATGATACGCGTAGACGGTGATGTTCGCCGCATTAATATACCAGCCCTTGCAGACAAAGACGTAAACAGTCTGGTTTACGATATTATGAACGATAATCAACGCAAGGACTACGAACAAAACCTCGAAGTGGATTTTTCGTTTGAAGTGCCTAATTTAGCACGTTTTCGTGTGAATGCGTTTAACTCTAATCGCGGGCCTGCTGCGGTATTTCGTACCATACCAAGTGAAGTGTTAACGCTTGATGATTTAGGTGCGCCAGATATTTTTAAAACAATCTCTGATACCCCACGTGGACTCGTGTTAGTAACAGGGCCAACGGGTTCAGGTAAATCAACAACACTTGCCGCTATGGTCGATTATATAAATCAAAATAAACATCACCATATTCTAACAATAGAAGATCCAATCGAGTTTGTTCACGATAATAAATTAAGTTTAATTAACCAACGTGAAGTTCACCGCGATACACATAGCTTTTCAAACGCGCTACGTAGTGCATTGCGTGAAGACCCTGATGTAATACTTGTGGGTGAGTTACGTGATTTAGAAACAATTCGTCTTGCAATGACTGCTGCTGAAACGGGTCACTTAGTGTTTGGCACGCTACATACAACATCTGCACCAAAAACTATTGACCGTATTATTGATGTATTCCCAGGTGAAGAAAAAGCTATGGTACGCTCAATGTTATCTGAATCTTTACGTGCGGTAATTTCACAAACACTGCTTAAAAAAATTGGTGGTGGGCGAGTTGCAGCACACGAAATTATGATTGCAGTTCCTGCTATTCGTAACTTAATTCGTGAAGATAAAATTGCACAAATGTATTCGTCTATTCAAACCGGTGCGTCTGTGGGCATGCAAACAATGGATCAGTGTTTAACTAATTTAGTTAATCACGGTATTGTTACAAATACGGCAGCGAAAGAAAAAGCGCAAGACAAAACACAATTTGGTGGGTAAGAAATTATTATGGCTTTATCTTTAAACGACTTTTTACTCATAATGATTGAGAAAAAGGGTTCTGACCTATTTGTATCGAGTCAATTACCCGTGAGTGCAAAAATAAACGGTGAACTAACAGCTCTCAGTGACGATAGACTGACTGATGAGCAATCACTTGAGTTAGTAGAATCTGCAATGAGCGAAAAGCAAAAAGCAGAATTTCATACAACGAAAGAATGTAACTTTGCGATTGCTACCGACGAAGGGCGTTTTCGTATTTCTGCTTTTTGGCAGCGCGATAGAGCGGGTATGGTTATTCGCCGTATTGTGACGCAAATTCCTGATGTAAGTGATTTAGGTCTGCCATCTACGCTGACAGATGTAATTATGTCTAAACGCGGTCTTGTCTTGTTTGTAGGTGGTACAGGTACGGGTAAGTCGACCTCACTAGCTGCACTTATTGGTTATCGAAACCGTAACCAACGAGGTCATATACTGACCATTGAAGATCCGATTGAGTTTGTTCATGAGCATCGTAAAAGTATTATTACTCAGCGCGAAGTAGGGCTTGATACAGAAAGCTTTGAGTCGGCACTTAAAAGCTCATTACGCCAAGCTCCAGATGTTATTTTGATTGGTGAAATTCGCTCGCAAGAAACCATGGAATACGCCCTAAGCTTTGCTGAAACCGGTCACCTGTGTGTTGCAACACTACATGCTAATAATGCGAACCAAGCGATTGACCGTATTATGCATTTAGTACCAAAAGAAAAACACGATAAGCTTAAGTACGACTTAGCACTTAACTTACGTGCCATTGTTGCTCAGCAATTAGTGCCGACTGCTGATGGTGAAAGCCGTGTTGCAGCTATTGAAATATTGCTTAACTCACCAATGGTCGCTGAACTGATTAAAAATGGTGATATTGGCGGAATTAAAGAGGCAATGGCTAAGTCGAAAGAAATGGGCATGCAAACCTTTGACCAAGCGTTATTTGAGTTGTACAGACAGCAGCGAATTAACTACGCTGATGCACTGCACCATGCTGACTCGCCAAATGATTTACGCTTAATGATAAAACTGCGCAATAACGAACAACAAGGTGCGGGCTTTTTACAGGGCGTTACTATTGATGGCCTTGATGATAAAAATAGCGATCAATAATTTAAAAGTAATTAATAAAAAAGCGCCAATTGG
>NZ_JACJDN010000504.1:0-2994 GCF_014163565.1 Pseudoalteromonas sp. SR45-5
GGCAGGTTGCTCACTCATCGCTTGTGGCTTACTTTGTTGCTGCTCGTCTTCTTTAGGCTGGTCAGCGTCTTTATTTTGCCCTTGTTCGCTTTGTGGCTGGGCTTGCATATCAGGCTCATTTTGCTTATCTGATTGCTCGCCAGGCTCACCTTGTTGATCTTTTGATTGTTCAGACTCTTTATCTGATTTTTCATCGCTTGAGCTTTGACTTTCGTTTTCGCCTTTTTCAGAATTGCTTTTATCACCATTTTGTTGCTGATCCTGTTTTGACTGTTCAGAATTTTGCCCTTGGTTTTGCTCATCTTTTTTCTGACTATCATCTTGGTCTTGAGAGTCGTCGCCGTCGCTTTGCTGATCTTGCTGGTTTTGTTGCTCTTGTTGATTTAGTAATTGCTCAACTAAGGCTTGGTTATCGGCTGCTTGCGTAAAGTCATCTTGTAAGGTTTGGGCTTGTTTGTACGCTTCAATTGCGTCCTCAAGTTTGCCAGCTTTGGCAAGGGCATTACCGTAGTTGTATAAACCGGTAGCCGACTTATCATTACTAAACTCATTAAGTGCAGCATCAAAATTACCTTGCTGGTATAGCGCCGCGCCTTTTAACTCACTCGATTGCGCCTGTGTTGCTGCATCGTATTCTTTATTATTGTAAGCCTCTAATGCACGTTGATCTGCATTTTGCAAAAGAGTAGGGAGCTCTACGGCATACGCATTTTGCTGCGGTAAAAAACCAAAAGCTAAAAAAACCCCCAACAAGGCAGCGCGTCTAAATAAATACAAGCCAAATGGCAGTAATAACAAGAGTCCGTAAATACCTGCATCTATTCGCCAAAGCGCGTGGCTTTGTTTTTCGTCTTTCAATAATTCACTCTGCGCATTTGGAGCAAACGTATTTATGTCGTTATTGCTAGGTTGGTAACTAGCAAATTTACCGCCGCTGCTTGATGCTAAATTTTTAAGCTGAGAGGCATTAATTGTAGGTACTACAATTTGGCCGTATCTGTCTTTCAAAAAGCCGCCTTCAGGTAACTTAATTGGTGCGCCTTGAGCGGTACCTACACCATAAATATTTAATCTATATTGGCTGTTACTGGTAAAGCTACTCACGTCGCTTTGTTCTTGTTGGTCAATACCGTCGGTCACTAAAATAATGTCGCCATCAATATAACCTGCTTGTGTTAATAGCTCTTTGGCCATATCAAGACCCGCTAAAACGTTTGAGCCTTTGTCTGGCATTATTTCAGGGCTTAAGCTTGGAATTAAATTACTGAGTGTTGTGGCATCGTTTGTTAGTGGTGAAATTACATAGGCCGTGCCTGCGTAAGCTACAAGCGCGGTATCACCTTCTTTAAATAGCTCAATCATATCAAGCGCTTTAAAGCGTGATTGCATTAAACGATTTGGTAAAATATCGGTGCTGTACATTGAGTACGACATATCCATAACAATTACACGGGCACTTTTACTTTGAAATACAGGAACTTGTTTTTTCTCAAAACTAGGCCCAGCACTAAATAAAATGCCAAGGCTGCAAAACAAAGCAACTAACCAAAGTGGCTGGCTGGCTTTAGTGTTTGCTTCGCTCATTATAAATTGTGCTAAATGAGGTGCAATTAGCTGCTCACTAGTCGTTTTTTTATGCTTAATTAAGGCAACAAAAAATAATGCCACAGCAGGTATGAGTAACCATAAAAGAGCGGGGCGAATAAATTCAAAATCCATTAGTTTGGCTCCTTTAATGCACGCAGTGTACTAAGCATTACTTTTAAGCTAATAAGTAAAATAGCGATAAGTAACGGGTAGTAAAATAATGAGCTTTGTGGGCGAAATGTTTGTTCATCAGCGCTAATAGGTTCAAGTTTATCAAGCTCTGCGTAAATTTGTTGAAGGCCTGCTACATCTTTGGCTCTAAAGTATAATCCGCCAGTTTGATCGGCAATCTTTTTAAGTAAGCTTTCATCTAAATTACTGCCACTAGAGCCACCCACATTAAAGAGGCTAAAGCCGCGCGGATTATCTGAGCCAACACCAATGGTGTACACTTTAATCCCTTCTTCGCGAGCTAGCAGTAGGGCATCTTCTGGGTTTAAATTACCAGCGGTATTTTGTCCGTCGGTTAATAGCACCACAATTCGGTTACTTTCATCTTTATTGGCAAAGCGTTTTACCGAAAGACCCAATGCATCACCAATGGCTGTTGCGCGCCCTACTAAACCAATTTGCGCTTCGCTGAGCATTTTACTTACTGTTTTAACGTCGCGGGTGAGCGGGGTTTGTAAAAACGCGGTGTCGCCAAATAATATCAGCCCAAGCCTGTCGCCTTGACGCTGTTCTATAAAATCACTGAGTACGGCTTTTACCATGGTGAGGCGGTCAACATATTGGCCATTATAAGCCATGTCTTGTTCGGTCATCGAGCCTGATAAATCGACCGCTAACATTATATCGCGTCCTTCATTTGGTAATGAGATTGGCTCATCTAACCATGTTGGATTGGCAGCGGCAGTAACAAGTAATAACCAAATTATCCACTCGAAAGGGTTTAAACGTCGTGCGTGTGGCTCGATGCTTTGGCTGGTTAAATTGTGCTTTGCAAAACTGGGTATACGTAAACGCGTACTGGCATTACTTGCTGCGGGTTTTAATAGTAAAAGTAATAAAGGCAAGGGTAGTAATAAAAATAACCATGGCCAGCTAAATTCAAACATTTACTGACTCCTTTATTTTAAATTGCTTAATACCTTGGCGAAATTTTTCGCACAGTGTTGTATCTTTTTGGCTGGGGTTATACAAGCTTAGTATTTCTTGTTCTGTAAAGCTTAAACCGGTGAGTGTATTAAGTGTTGTGCACCATTTAGAGGTAGATTGCGCAGCAAGTCGCTTGTCGTAATATTCAATCACTAAACGTTTTAAAATAATATGCAGTTGCTGAGGGTTTTGCTCACTTTGACTCAATTGTATTGCGTAGCGTTTAGGCTTTTTAAATTTATGTTTTTT
>NZ_JACJDN010000505.1:0-2983 GCF_014163565.1 Pseudoalteromonas sp. SR45-5
TAAAACAAGGTTATTCAAAGCCCCATGCTCGAATAAACCTGACTTGATCAAAAATTTGATTAAGCTAGCTCGAGAATAAAGCCGAACGACTATAATAACGCTTCTGTAAAAACAATATACTGACCGAGATCAACACCACTAAGAGGAAACAGTAAAAACTGTACATAGTGTCGTTAAACTCACTCATTTTACTTCCACGCCAATTGTAGCAAAAAATTCCACCAATTAACTGATGGATTTAAACTAATTACGATAATTATTTAACTTTTTTGCAGCTATCTGAGTGTTTTTTAACTTTCGTTCGATTAATACGCAGTTATTAATAAATTTGATCATCATTAATTACAGCAATACCAAGTATGGCGACCGCTATAAACAAATTTAAATTAAGTAGCAAATGTAAACTTTTTGATTTGAAAACAAAAAACCCAGCATAAGCTGGGTTTTTGAATTCTTGATAACGTATAGATTAACGTTTTGAGAACTGTGGACGCTTACGCGCTTTCTTAAGACCCACTTTCTTACGTTCAACTTTACGTGCATCACGTGTAACAAAACCTGCTTTACGGAGTTGTGGACGTAGTGACTCGTCAAACTCCATAAGTGCACGAGTGATACCGTGACGGATAGCACCAGCTTGACCAGTTGTACCACCACCAGAAACGGTGATGTAAAGGTCAAATTTTTCAGTCATATCAACTAGCTCAAGAGCTTGATGAACAACCATGCGTGCTGTTTCGCGACCAAAATACTCTTCTAGAGAGCGTTTGTTGATTACGATGTTACCAGTGCCTGGGCGTAAGAATACGCGAGCACTTGAACTTTTACGACGACCTGTACCGTAGTATTGATTTGCCATGATGGTGCTCCTTAAATGTCTAGAACCTGAGGCTGTTGTGCAGCATGGTTATGCTCAGTACCTGCGTAAACTTTAAGTTTACGGTACATAGCGCGGCCTAAAGGACCACGTGGCAACATGCCTTTTACAGCTTTCTCGATGATCATTTCAGGCTTTGCAGCTTGAAGTTTATCAAAAGTAGTAGACTTAAGGCCACCTGGAAAACCAGAGTGAGCGTAGTACACTTTATCTTTGAATTTGTTACCAGTTACAGTAACTTTTTCAGCGTTGATAACGATGATGTAATCACCAGTATCTACGTGAGGAGTGTATTCAGCTTTATGCTTACCGCGTAGGCGGTGAGCGATTTCAGTAGCGATGCGACCTAAAGTTTTACCTTCAGCGTCAACTACGTACCAGTCACGTTTTACTGTTTCTGGTTTAGCAACAAACGTTTTCATTTATAAAAATCCAATGTTTTTCAATTAAAACCACAAGTAGTTAATATTAACTACTGCTCTAAGTTTGCTATAACCCCTTCGAGTTTTAGACTTTTGCGCCGCTCACAAGTGGCTAGACTATATGAGGACATAGAACGCAACGTGGCAGACGCGGGAGTATACCAGCACTTAAAACACATTGCTACTCGCCGGTTGTTTTTTCCACAAGAAATTTCAGAAATAAGAAGTACTATATATGTACCTCTTTTTTATAGTTGCCCTATTACACATTTACTTACTTATTTAAACTAAATGCTCTCTAGCTAAATATTCTAAGGATTGCATTTCTTGTAAACGACTAATACAACGCTTAAATTCAAAGTTTAAATTACCTTGGGTATAAAGTTCGGTAATAGGTTTTTCAGCCGATATAATTAAAGTTACATGGCGCTCATAAAATTCATCCACTAAAGCAATAAAGCGTCTAGCAGCATCATCATTAGTTTGCCCTAGCTGTTTTACGTTAGAAATAATCACCGTATTGTATAAGCGGCTAATCTCCATGTAATCGACCTGGCTACGTGCTGTTTCGCACAATTCACTAAACTCAAACATCACAACGCATTTAGCTACTTTACGCGTTTTGATTTTTCGCCCTTCTATCTCTATCGGCTCATCTAATTGCCCTGGCTCTGGCGATAACTTATCGAAGTACTCAAATAGGTTCTTATCCGCATCTTCATCTAACGGACTATGAAAAATTTCAGCTTGCTCTAAAGTACGTAATCGGTAATCAATACCTGAATCTACATTAACTATCTCGGTATTTTTTTTAACAAGCTCAATTGCTGGCATAAAACGCGCTCGCTGTAAGCCATTTCTGTAAAGTTCATCAGGCACTATATTAGAGGTTGCTACAAGTACTATGCCCCGTGCAAATAGTGCTTCCATTAAGCCACCTAATAGCATGGCATCAGTAATGTCTTGTACAAAAAACTCATCAAAGCAAATAATGTCTGTTTCTGCTTTAAAAGTGTCAGCAATTTTTTCTAATGGATTAGCCGTATTATTTAGCTTTTTAAGCTCATTATGCACTCGGTGCATAAATCGATGAAAGTGCACACGCATTTTACGTGTGCCCGGTAATGATTCGTAAAAAGTGTCAACTAAATAAGTTTTACCACGCCCTACTCCCCCCCAAAAGTACAAACCTTTTACAGGCGCAGGTTCTTCTTTACTAAATAGCTTAGCAAAAAAGCCTTTTTGTTTTGGCTTTGTCTGAGTTAGGTCATCGTATAGACGTTGTAAATGGCGCACAGCATTTTCTTGTGCTGCGTCGTGTACAAAGTCATCTCGCTTTAAGTCTTGTTGGTATGTTTGCCAAGGAGTCATATCTATTTACAGTTAAAACACAGTTTAATTTGCAAAGCATATTAACACGCATCATAACTCGGGGTATATTACACTTAGTATGATTTATAATTGAATCGGCATTCGTTAGTTATTTTCCCAAAGGGGTAGTTTTTATGGGCACAGTTATGTGGGTAGGTTTGATTGTTATTGTTGCTGTTGTAGCATTTTTTATTGGCGCATTTGTTACTAAAAAACAGTTCAAACAAGATGAATTAAAAGAACAAGCAGAGCAAGCTGAAAATGCGTTAGAGCAGTATCGCCAAGATGTAGCTGATCATCTAGCGAATACTGG
>NZ_JACJDN010000506.1:0-2965 GCF_014163565.1 Pseudoalteromonas sp. SR45-5
ACTTCGCCCTCCCACATATAAATAGAGCCCATGTTAGGTAAAATATTTACACAAGCTGCTAGCTTTTTTTCTACCAACGCCCTTGCTAGGCTGCGTGCTTCTGCTTCGTCTTTGCAAGTCGTAAAAATCATTTTAAAATGCGTAGTCATTATGAACCTATTCTTATTGGACAGTGTCTAGCTTCATAGTATCTGATAGCCGATACAATGTGTAGACGCTTAAATATCAGTAAAATGACTATACCTATGCCCTAACCTTGAAAAGAGACCTAGTCACCCTCATTTATATTTCATCAACTCTTTTGAGTGTCATTATTTAGAGAGCGCTATGTTTAGATTTTTATTTGTGTTGTTTATCATCATCCCTATTATCGAAATCGCCTTACTGATTCAAGTAAGCGATGTGATTGGCGGATTTGCAACAATTGCACTTGTTGTTATTACCGCGATTTTAGGTGCCAAAATGGTTAAAACACAAGGTATGGGTGCGCTGCAAAACGTACAAGCGCAAATGGCGCAAGGGCAAATGCCAGCCAAAGAATTATTTACCGGAATATGCGTTGTAATTGCAGGGGTATTATTACTTACCCCTGGCATTATGACCGACGTGTTTGGGTTACTATTATTAACGCCTGCAATTCGTAACAAACTGGCCGCAGGCCTTGCTAGCCAAGCAACTGTTAGAATGAGCGCAGGTAGGCAACAAGGGCCATCGCCGTTTGCTGGGCAGCAACATGCTGAACGAGAGCAAGGGCAAATGGAACGACCAACGACTATTGATGGCGAATATGAGCGAAAAGATTAAAAATTTATCATTTTTTCTCTTGGAATTTCACACTCTACCCCCATTAATGAATGCAAATTAGAAAAGCTTTTTTCTGTACTGTTCAGAAACTGTTAGGAGAACTAAAAAACATGAACATTCGTCCTTTACAAGATCGCGTAATCGTTAAACGTCTAGAAGAAGAAACAAAATCTGCTGGCGGTATTGTATTAACTGGCTCTGCAGCTGAAAAATCAACTCGCGGAGAAGTTGTAGCCGTAGGTAATGGTCGCGTTTTAGATAACGGTGACGTGAGAGCGTTAGAAGTTAAAGCCGGTGACACTGTGTTATTTGGCTCATATGTTGAAAAAGTTGAAAAGATCGAAGGTCAAGAGTACCTGATCATGCGTGAAGATAATATTTTAGGCATTGTAGGCTAAACCTACTTTTCGTTTATAAACATTTAAGAATTTAGAGGAATTTAAAACATGGCAGCAAAAGAAGTACTTTTTGCAGGTGACGCACGCGCTAAAATGCTAACTGGCGTAAACATCCTGGCAAACGCAGTAAAAGTTACATTAGGTCCTAAAGGCCGTAACGTTGTACTAGACAAATCATTTGGCTCTCCAGTTATCACTAAAGATGGTGTTTCTGTAGCAAAAGAAATCGAACTTGAAGACAAGTTTGAAAACATGGGCGCACAAATGGTTAAAGAAGTTGCATCTAAAGCCAATGATGCAGCCGGCGATGGTACAACTACCGCTACAGTACTTGCACAGTCTATTGTTAATGAAGGCCTTAAAGCTGTTGCAGCAGGCATGAATCCAATGGATCTTAAGCGCGGCATCGACAAAGCAGTTATTGCTGCTGTTGCAGAGCTTAAAGCGTTATCTGTTCCTTGTTCTGATACTAAAGCAATTGCACAAGTAGGTACTATTTCTGCTAACTCTGATCAAGAGATTGGTAATATCATTGCTCAAGCAATGGAAAAAGTAGGCCGCAACAGTGGTGTTATTACTGTAGAAGAAGGTCAATCACTTGAAAACGAACTAGATGTTGTTGAAGGCATGCAGTTTGACCGTGGTTACTTATCTCCTTACTTTATCAACAGCCCAGAAAAAGGCACTGTTGAACTAGATAACCCATTTATTCTACTTGTAGATAAAAAAATATCTAACATCCGTGAATTATTACCAACATTAGAAGCGGTTGCTAAAGCAAGTAAACCACTACTAATCATTGCAGAAGACCTTGAAGGCGAAGCACTAGCTACATTAGTAGTTAATAACATGCGCGGTATTGTTAAAGTATCAGCTGTTAAAGCACCTGGCTTTGGCGATCGTCGTAAAGCAATGCTGCAAGATATCGCTGTATTAACTGGCGGTACTGTTATTTCTGAAGAAATCGGCTTAGAGCTTGAAAAAGCAACAGTTGAAGACCTAGGTACAGCTAAGCGCGTAATTATCACTAAAGATGATACAACTATCATTGACGGTGCTGGCGAAGAAGCGGGTATTACTGGTCGTGTTTCTCAAATTAAAGCACAAATTGAAGAAGCTACATCTGACTACGATAAAGAAAAACTTCAAGAGCGCATGGCTAAACTAGCTGGCGGTGTTGCAGTTATCAAAGTAGGTGCTGCTACTGAAATCGAAATGAAAGAGAAAAAAGACCGCGTTGAAGATGCATTAAATGCAACTCGTGCAGCGGTTGAAGAAGGCGTAGTACCTGGCGGCGGTGTTGCACTTGTACGTGCTGCTAGCAAGCTAGTTGATTTAGTTGGCGACAACGAAGATCAAAACCACGGTATTAAAGTTGCACTTCGTGCGATGGAAGCACCACTTCGTCAAATCGTAACTAACGCAGGCGACGAAGCATCAGTTGTAATTAACGCAGTTAAAGGCGGCGATGGTAACTACGGTTACAACGCAGCAACTGGCGAATACAACGACATGATTGAAATGGGTATCCTAGATCCAACTAAAGTAACACGCTCTGCGCTACAGTTTGCAGGGTCTATTGCGGGTCTAATGATCACTACTGAAGCAATGGTAGCTGAAATCCCTAAAGACGAATCTGCTGGTGCACCTGATATGGGTGGCATGGGCGGAATGGGTGGTATGGGCGGAATGATGTGATAAACATCACCGTTTAAGCACCTCCCTTATATAAAAAACCAGCTTCGGCTGGTTTTTTGCTTTTT